>CAZHAN010000001.1:0-35327 GCA_964530575.1 uncultured Rhizobiaceae bacterium
CTAAAGACCCCCCAGCAAAATCAAAATTTTGGATTGTAACAACTGATTCAATATCTCCAATTGAGCCAACAGCAACTAAGGAGGCCTCTTTTTCACCAGTTTTAGAACGATATTCCTTCAATCTATCACTGTATCGTTTAGAATCACGAAACTTTAGAGGATCTAAAACTACATCTGGAGTGTCAATATTGCTGTACTTGCTGTTGTCAAAAAGACTAGAAAGTCTTTCACGGGTACTTATTCTCATATGGTGATCACAGTGTGGGCAAACATGTAGATTTGCCTTCAAATCCCGATGAAAGATCATTTTCTCGCAACCGATGCATTTTACCCAAAGGTTGTCAGGTACATCTTTCTTGCGAACAAGATTTCTAATTTTAGGTCTAACGAAGCTTGTTAACCAGTTCATAATCCTATTATAGCTCCTGGGCCTTATTTTTTGCACTATTAATTCCAGAAGAAAGTTTTTTTGTTAATATACTTACTTCTTCTTCGATATTAGCACCCGAAATTAGAGCTGATCCAATGCAATCTACAAATGCAGAGCCTACAACTGCTGCATCTGCAAATTCAGCAATGGCTCGAGCTTGTTCAGCTGTTCTAATTCCAAAGCCTACTGCAATAGGAAGTTTAGTTTTAGAACGAATCTATTCAACAGATTTTTTTACTTTTTGGTTATCTGGCGTGCCTACTCCAGTTATGCCAGCCATGCTCACGTAATAAACAAATCCTGACGTATTTTCCAATACATTTGAAATTCTTTCACTGTCTGTAGTTGGCGTTGCTAGCCTAATAAAGCTCATACCGATATTATTTGTTGGTATGCAGAGTTCCTCATCTTCTTCTGGGGGTAAATCGACAATTATTAAGCCATCACAACCCGATTTATATGCTTCATCTAAAAAACGATCAACACCATAACTAAATATTGGATTGTAATAACCCATTAAAATAACTGGGGTTTTTTGATCATATTCACGAAAAGAACGAAGAAGTTTAAGGGTTTTAGCTAAGGTAGTGCCCGACTTTAATGCCCTTAAATTACCCTTCTGAATCGCTGGACCGTCTGCCATGGGATCGGTAAAGGGCATGCCAAGTTCGATAATATCTGCTCCTGAATCAACTAGTATTTTACAAATAGATAAGGAGGTTGTGAGATTAGGGTCTCCAGCAGTCACGAAGGTAATTAAACCAGTACGGTTCTGTGACTTTAGAGAGCTAAAGCAGTTATTAATCCTTTCTATTCCGCCATTCATAGTCACTAGATTTCCTCACCAAGGGCATCTGCAACCGTAAATATATCTTTGTCTCCTCTTCCACATAAATTCATGAGGAGTAAGTGATCTTTAGGAAGTGTAGGTGCAATTTTTTTTACATAAGCTAATGCATGTGACGGCTCAAGTGCAGGTATAATTCCTTCAAGTTTGGCACATAATTGAAATGCTTCAAGAGCTTCATCATCGGTTACTGAAACATATTTAACTCTCCCAGTTTCATGTAGCCATGAATGTTCTGGACCAATTCCTGGATAATCAAGGCCAGCAGAAATTGAATGTGCATCTAATATTTGTCCATCATCATCCTGTAAAAGATATGTTCGATTCCCGTGTAAGATTCCTGGACGGCCTGCATTTAAAGATGCAGCATGTTTTTTTGTATTAACTCCGTGTCCTGCTGCTTCAACTCCATAAATATCAATATTAGGATCGTCTAAAAATTCATAAAATAATCCCATTGCATTTGATCCACCGCCAATACAAGCTACCAGAGAGTCTGGATCTTTTCCTTCTGCTTCAATCATTTGAATCCGGGATTCTTTTCCAATAACCGATTGAAAATATCTAACCAATTCTGGGTATGGATGTGGTCCAGCAACAGTTCCAATGATATAAAATGTATCCTCAACATTTGTTACCCAGTCACGTAAAGCTTCGTTCATTGCATCTTTAAGAGTTTTTGATCCCGAGACCACTTCTTTGACTTCTGCTCCGAGCAATCTCATTCTAAATACATTTGGTTGTTGTCGTTTAATATCTGTAGCACCCATATATATGGTACAAGGAAGTCCAAAAAGCGCAGCTACAGTAGCGGTGGCAACTCCGTGTTGACCGGCCCCAGTTTCAGCAATTATTCGTTTCCTGCCCATCCGCCTTGCAAGGAGTATTTGACCAATGCAGTTGTTAATTTTATGTGCACCTGTGTGATTTAATTCATCACGTTTAAAATAAATTTTTGCACCACCAAAATGCTCTGTAAGTCTGGGCGCAAAATAAAGTGGACTTGGCCTTCCGACATAATGCTTGAAGTAGTAATCTAAATCCCTTGAGAATGAAGAATCTTCTTTTGCTTTATTGAATTCTTTTTCAAGGTTAAGAATTAGTGGCATTAAAGTTTCAGCAACAAAACGACCACCAAAATTACCAAAATGACCATGTTTGTCAGGTCCGGTACGGTAACTATTTAGGTTGATATTCATAGTTTCCTCAATTGGTAATGTGCTTTTGTAAGAAAATTTCTAATTTTTTTCTCATTTTTATAACCTGGCTTATCTTCAACGCCAGAAGAAACATCAACATTCTTTGTATTAGTTATAGTGATCGCTTCAGCTATATTTTTTTCATTTAGACCACCTGAAAGTATCCAAGGAAAATCGAAAGACCTATTAGCTAAAATATTCCAATCAAAAGAAAGGGCGTTTCCTCCAGGTAGAGAATCTACACTATTTTTATTTGGTTTTGCATCCAACAGCAACCAATCAGCAATATTTTTGAATTTTTCCATTAGAAGAAGGTCCTTATCACCTTCAATTTGAACAGCTTTTATTATTGGTAGTCCTAATAAGGAGCGGACTTCGGATACTCGTTCGGGACTTTCAGATCCATGTAGTTGAATCATTGAAAGGGTTACTGATTTATTAACTAACTTCAATTCTTCATCTGATGGGTTAACGAATACTCCTACTTTGTCAATATGGTTGGGTGTTCGATTAGAAAGCAACTTTGCTTTTTCGTGTGAAATATTTCTTGGAGAGGGTTCATAGAACACAAACCCAACAAATGATGCCCCACCCTCAACAGCAGAATCAACGGCTTTCAAAGAATTGATCCCACAAATCTTTACTTTTACTTCCACAGAAAATTAGAATAGTTCCGCAACAATATTCTCTGCTGCTTTTCGTGGGTTTGATGAATTGGTTATAGGTCTGCCTATCACAAGTCTATTAGCTCCTGATTTTAGGGCTTCTTGAGGAGTGCTTGTCCTTTTCTGATCATCTGCATTGAATCCTAAAGGACGAATTCCAGGTACTACTAGCATAAAATTATTACCCATATTATCTCTGAGCGCACTTATTTCTCTGGGTGAGCAAACGACACCATCACACCCAGCCTTCTGTGCAAGAGATGCCAAGCGAAGTGCTTGCTCAGTTGGAGTGGAGGAAATCCCAATATTTTTTAAGTCATTATTATCAAGGCTTGTGAGTACAGTTACAGCTAATATTTTAGGTGGATTTTCAAATTCCCTAGAGGCCTCTACTGCAGAAACAAGCATCTCTTCCCCACCATTTGCATGAACAGTAATAAGATCAACTCCTAAAGACGCAGCGTTTCTGACTGCAGCAGCAACTGTATTAGGAATATCATGAAATTTTAAATCTAAAAAAATTGGAAGTCCACTTTCAGCAAAATCACTAACTATTTGTATTCCGTGTTTTGTTATTATTTCTAAGCCTAATTTAATACCTCCAACAGTATTAGAAAGTTGTGATACTAATTTCTTTGCAACTAGCAGATCAGTAGTATCTAGAGCACAAATAATCGGGTTAAGTATATTTTTATTAATATTCATTTAAAACCAAGATTTTTTGTTGTTGGATTGATTGTTATAATTCAGATGTGATCCTTTAGGTCGTGCATTTTCAAGATCACGTTCAAGATTTCTAATACGTCGATTGAAACCCCTAGCTTTACGACGCCATCTGCCTTGACCAAGCCATGTGGATATTCCTCCTACTACCAGTCCTATAAAAATACCAACAAGAAGAGTCGCATATAAAGGAATTGTAAGTTCAAAAGCGAAAGGCTCTAGACTAAGGGTTATGGGTTGGCTATTAGCAACTCCAAAGATTGCTACCAGTACAGCTAAAGGTGAAACAATCAACCAAAAAAAGAATTTCATCATTTCATTGGGATCAGAGCACCCAAGTTAACGGAGAGATTTAGTCTTTGGTTGAAGATGTGGTTGCTCCGTTAAGACGCTGCCTAAGCTCCTTGCCAGTTTTGAAGAAGGGGACTGACTTTTCGGGGACATGAACAGACTCACCCGTCCGAGGGTTGCGAGCCATCCTTTCGCTTCTACGCTTAACTGAATAGGCCCCAAAGCCACGGAGTTCTACACGGTCACCGCGTGAGAGTGCAGCTGAGATTTCTTCGAATATTGCACTAACTATTCTCTCAATATCCCGCTGGTAAAGATGCGGGTTGAGTTCTGCCATTTTTGCAATCAGCTCTGATTTTACCATGCTCAATACTCTGCTTGAGAGTTAATAAGACTAAAATTAACAGAATTTAGGGTGCCAGAGAGTGATTAGACAGTCAAGTATCTCGGCTATTAACTCATTGAAATATTTGATCAACCTTATGAAATGTGGGAATTCTTGTAATCTATTCGAATTCCTATTCTTTATTAGAGTCATCATCCTGGGGAGAATCATCTTTATTAGAGTCATCATCCTGGGGAGAATCCTGAATGTCGTTTGCATCGTCTTTAGCTTTAATTGCCGCGCCAAGAATATCCCCAAGGCTGGCTCCAGAATCAGAAGACCCGAATTGTTCCATGGCCTCAAGCTCTTCTGATAGCTCTAGGGCCTTTATAGAAAGGCCTATTTTAGTTCCTGTTGAATCTACGCTTGTTACTTTTGCATCAATTTTTTCACCAATTGCAAATCTGTCTGTACGTTGCTCAGATTTATCTCGGGCTAAATCTGCCTTTTTAATATACCCTTTTCTATTTTCAAAACTTACATCAATTCCGCGAGCTTTAATTTCTGTAATAGTACATGTTACCGTGTCACCTTTAGTAATTTTTTTAACGTCTTCATTTGGGTCTGCAGTAAGTTGTTTAATGCCCAAACTAACCCGTTCTTTCTCAACATCTATTTCAAGAACGGTTGCCTCAACATTATCACCTTTATTGTAATTTTTAATTGCTTCATCTCCCGAAGAATGCCAGGAAATATCTGTAAGGTGAACCATGCCATCAACATCATTTTCAAGACCAATGAACAGGCCAAATTCAGTTATACTTTTTATTTCTCCTGAAATGACTGAGCCTTGCTTGTGAGAAGATGCGAATGTTTCCCATGGATTATCAGTGCACTGTTTAATTCCAAGGCTAATTCTTCTTCTATCTCCATCAACCTCTAAGACCATTACTTCTATCTCTTGACTGGTCGAAACAATTTTGCCCGGGTGAACATTTTTCTTTGTCCAACTCATTTCAGATACATGGACTAAACCTTCTACTCCTGGCTCTAATTCAACAAAGGCCCCGTAGTCCGTAATATTTGTAACCCGGCCTTTAAATTTCAATCCCACAGGGCATTTTTTATCGACTTCTTCCCAAGGATCAGTTTCGAGCTGTTTCATTCCAAGACTGATTCGTTGTGTTTCTGAATTAATTCGAATCACTTGGACTTTTATAGAATCACCGATGGATACCGCTTCACTAGGATGATTAATCCTTTTCCATGCCATGTCAGTTACATGTAGTAAGCCATCAATTCCGCCTAAATCTACAAAAGCTCCATAATCTGTAACATTTTTAACAACGCCTTCTAGGACTTGACCATCAGTTAAGTTTGCAATGAGCTTTTCCCTAGCTGTAGCCCGAGTTTCTTCCAATACTGCCCTACGTGAAACTACAATATTGCCCCGTCTTCTATCCATTTTGAGAATTTGGAACCATTGATCTGAGCCCATTAAGTGGCCAAGATCTCTGACAGGCCTCACATCTATCTGGCTACCTGGTAGAAAAGCAGTTGCTCCAGAGAGATCAACTGTGAATCCACCTTTGACTCGCCCAAAGATTGATCCTGAAACTCTTTGATTATCCTTGAATGATTTTTCTAATTCTACCCAAGACTCTTCTCTGCGTGCTTTTTCCCTACTAAGAACCGCCTCGCCTTGAGAGTTTTCCATTCTCTCAAGAAATACATCGACAGAATCCCCTAGTTTAAGTTCGTTGGGTTTTCCTCGTTCAAAAAATTCTTTTAAAGGAACACGACCTTCTGACTTGAGTCCAACATCAACAACAGCTGAATCATTTTCTATTGCAACTATTTTTCCAGTAATTACAGTGCCTTCTAGACCATCATTATTTTTGTAGGCCTCTTCTAGGAGCTGTGCAAAATTTTCTATTTGGCCACTTTGGCTTGTGCTTGTTGTTTCAGTTGTCATACTTTAGTCTTTATTTCCCTCTAAAAAATTTATTATGGCCTAGAATACTAACTTAAGTAAAATCCCCAGTCTAAATCAGATTTAAGCAAGAGACGTCAGTTTCTAGAGTTAAATACCTAATATATTAACTAGTACTAGAAATATAGGACTTAACTGCAGTGAAAGCAGCGTCTATACCTAAATCTGTGGTGTCTATCAAGTAGGAGTCTTTAGCTGGGGCCAAAGGAGAGACAGTTCTTTGGATATCTTGGAGGTCTCTTTCTCTCATTGAATTAAGGATTGATGCATAATTTGAAGGATTTCCGCTAGCTAATAACTCCTTCCAGCGCCTTGTGGCCCGGGCTTCCTCGGAGGCAGTAATAAAAAATTTATAATCCGCATTTGGTAAAACTACTGAGCCAATATCTCTGCCATCAACCACCGCCCCTACAGTATCATTTGGAGGGAAATGGGCAAATTTCTTTTGAAATTCTAATAGAGCACTTCTAACTTTAGGCATTTTTGCTATTTGAGAAGCGAGTTGACCAATATTTTCATTTCTTAGCATGGGGTTTTCAAGATCTTTTAGGCTAAGTTGAGTAGCAAGACTAAAGACTTCTGCCTCATTTTGTTGGTTAGCCTTGAGATTGGCCACTGAAAGAGCAACGGCTCTGTAAAGTGAACCTGTATCAAGATACGCAAGGTTGTAATATTTAGCCAGAAGCCGGCCTATTGTGCCCTTGCCCGCAGCAGCTGGGCCATCAATAGCAATAATCATGTTCTTGAAACGTTAGCGCCAAGTTTGGCAAGGAGATCAAAAAAATTAGGGAAGCTTGTTTCTATCGATTCAGTTCCTTTAACCAATACCTGTCTAAGAGAGATCAACCCTAGAACTATTCCTGACATGGCAATTCTATGGTCGTGGGGAGCAAGGATTGTTCCTCCTCCATTAATTAACCCACCCTTACCTTTAATTGTTAAAGAATTTTCCTCTATTTGGCTTTTCACTCCACAGTCACCTAGCATTTTCTTTATAGCGGTTAATCGGTTACTTTCTTTTACCTTTAGCTCTTCAAGGCCTTCTAAGCGTGTTTCTCCGCTAGCAAAGGCTGCTGCAACCGACAAAATGGGGTATTCATCTATCATTCTGGGTGCATAAGCAGCATTTACCGCTGTTCCATGCAAATTTGAACTGCTTGCAGTTATATCGGCGATTGGTTCACCAGATTCGCTTGTATAATTTTCAATTGTAAGATTACCCCCCATTTCTGTGAGGACATCGTAGAGTCCAGTTCTAAAATGGTTCACCCCCACCTTCCTGACTGTAATTTTGGAATTAGGGGTGATCAAAGCAGCAACTATTAAAAATGCAGCTGAAGATGGGTCACCAGGCACGTCTATCTTAGTTTGTTTAAGTTCAGGTTCACCAATAATTTTAATTTCATTATGTCCATTCTCATTGATTTTAGTGGAAATATTTGCTCCAAATCTTTTAAGCAATTGCTCAGTATAGTCTCGAGTAGGGATAGGCTCGATAATTGTTGATTCACCTTTTGCTCCCAGTGCACTTAGAAGTATAGCTGATTTTACTTGTGCCGAGGGCAAAGGCATCTCATACCTGATAGGCATTAGAGGCTCTGCGCCGGTTACAACTATTGGTAATTGGGCTCTTCCAGTACTTTTGAAAGTGGCACCCATCAATGATAGTGGCTCGATGATTCTTGCCATTGGACGACTTATGAGTGAGTTATCACCAGTGAAAAAGGTTGTAAAAGATTGAGTAGCGGCTAGGCCCATTATAAGCCTAACTCCTGTACCTGAATTGCCCAGATTTAGGACATTTTTTGGTTGATGTAAGCCTCCTAAACCAACCCCTTTAACTCGCCAACTATTATCTTTGTTTTGGTATATTGTAGCCCCAAACTCCTTGAGGGCATTAATGGTGCTAGCAATATCATTACTTTCTAGCAAGCCTCGAATGTGGGTTGTGCCTGCTGTCCATGCTCCCAGCATAAGTGCCCTATGGGAGATAGATTTATCACCTGGCACGTGAATATTTCCATGTATACGTTTTGTGGTCGAAGCTATAATTTGTTTCAAAAGAAAGCCTCAAAATGTAGGATAACTGTTACTTTTCTATCATATCACTTCCGGTAGGCCAACATTAGCTCTAAAGTAATTTGAGTTTTCCCTTTGACAGTTGTCTCTGATTCTGGCAATGGATCGCCCGGATTTGTTCTGCTTTAGGAGGTTGTTTGTGTCAAAGATATGGGGAAATAAACACGAATGCCAAAGTTGTGGAGTGCGCTTTTATGACCTTGGTAAGCTTTCTGCAGTATGTCCGCAATGTGGAACTGCAGTTAAGATACAAGTTAAATCTAGAATTATAACTACTGAAAATCAGCCATCTAATCCTAATACTGAAAAAACTCAATCTAAGGACTCAGATAAAAAAACTGATGATATAGATGTGCTTGAGGGCGAAGACGAAGACGAAGATGACGATGACGAGTTTGAGGATGTAAATTAAAGTTTTCCTGAAGAAGATTAATGAGTTGATATTTCCAAGGAAGGTATCATTAACAATTGTTAGTTTTATAGAGTTTATATAGTTGAATAATTAATTTGTTATTTAGATTGAAAGGGGCCATAGCTCAGTTGGGAGAGCGCTTGAATGGCATTCAAGAGGTCGGGGGTTCGACTCCCCCTGGCTCCACCATTTAAGGGCCCGGTATATTTCCGGGCCCTGTTTATTTTAGTATTTAATGCGTTTGAAATAATAATAATACAAGAATACAGGTTATATGATTTTCAATTAATCCATATCATTTATCTGGAGAAAAATGATGGCTGAAGATACTTGGTTTACAGAAGTTCTGTATAGGGACTTTAGACAGCAGATTAGGATTAAAGGTACTATATATACTGGCCAAACTGCTTATCAGAAAGTTGATATATTTGAGAACGATACATACGGAAAAATTCTTTGCCTTGATGGGGTTTTTCAAACAACTGAAAGTGATGAAGCTTACTATCATGAGATGTTGGTCCATCCTTTAATGTTTTCGCACAATAAACCACTTAGTGTTTTAATTATTGGAGGTGCTGATGGTGGAGCACTACGCGAGGTATTGCGCCACCCAATAGGTAAGGTTGTACTCGTTGATATTGATGATGAACTAATTGATTTGTGTAAATATTATTTGCCCTCTATCTCAAACGGGGCCTTTGAAGATTCAAGAGTAAAGGTATCTTCTGGTGATGGAGCAATATTTGTTGAGCAGACAGAAGAAAGATTCGATGTGATTATAGTTGACTCAACTGATCCAATAGGTCCCGGAGCGGTTCTTTTTAAGCATAATTTTTTTGTGAATTGCAGAAGAATACTTAATAATGGAGGGATAATAGTAACCCAGAATGGTGTTCCTTTTTTTCAGTTCCAAGAACTAGCTAATGCTCATAAATCTAGGAAAAAAATCTTCTCAAATGCTGGATTTTATGTGTCACCAATCCCCCTGTATGCTGGAGGGTATATGGCTTTTGGTTGGGCTAGTGATGATATGAATCCAGGGGAGACTAAAAAAAGTGATTTAGAGAGAAGAATTCTGTCAACGGGGATAAATTCTTTAGTATATAATCATTTAGCCCATAAAGGTTATTTTTCTCCACCAAAATTTCTCCAAGATCTTGTTGATTTTTAAATAAATGATTTTTATGAGGTTGAAGCCCTATGCCTCAATCACCACATTAAGGATAAATCAATAATAGAAAATTTTAGTTAATAAATATTGTAAAGTGTATTTTGTTTGAATCTATGCCAAGATTAGAAAATTTTTTTATAGGAGAGGGTAATGTCAATTCAATTTGAAGAAGTATATGGCAATGACCATCATTTATATGGAGATCAAGGCACAGCATATGTAAAAAGAATTCTAATAGAAGGAGAATATTACTATGCAATACATGCAACTGATGGCACTGAGCTAGCAGTAGTCAATAATAGAGAGGTGGCTTTTGCAACCGCACGTCAACATGACATGGAACCGGTGAGTGTTCATTGAATAATCTAAGATTATAGATAATTTAAGGAGTTAATTTTTCCTAATCTTATTAGTTTTACTGTATTTTTTTCTTTGAATTGATGAAGGTATTTTTTGCATTTCTCGATATTTTGTCACAGTTCTTCTTGCAATATTGATATTCAAACCCCTAAGAATTTCTGCAATCTTATCATCAGATAAATTTTGACCAACTTTTTCCTGCTGAATTAGCTTCTGTATTTGTATCCTTACGGATTCTGCAGAGTGAAATTTATTACCTATAGCTGAGGGTATGCCAGGTGTAAAAAAATATTTCATAGGAAAAATACCCTGGGGTGTTGATATGTATTTATTAGCAGTAACACGACTAACCGTACTATCATGCATTTCAATTTTTTTTGCGATATCTTTTAATTTCAATGGTTTTAATTTTTTTACACCATTTTTCATAAAGTCATTCTGCTGAGTAGTTATTTCAGTTGCCACCTTAAGAATAGTATCAGCCCTTTGTTCTATTGCCTTAACCAGCCAGTTTGCAGAACTTAAGATTTCTGAAAGATAGTTTTTTTCTGATTTCTTATTAATATCCTGACTGATTTTTGTATAATAGCTCGAATTAACTAAGACTTTAGGTAAAGTTTCATTATTAAGTTTGACAATCCATCCTCCATTAGTTTGTTCTTCGACAAAAATATCGGGAACTATCGTTTGAATTGTTTCGTTTCCATAAATTAGCCCAGGTTTTGGATTGAGACTCTTGATCTCACCAATCATTTCAACAATACGTTTAAAGTCAATTGCGCAAAGTTTCGAAAGTTTTTTAATGTCATTTTGAGCTATTAAGTCTAGATTATTGATCATTATTTCCATTGGGTGATCAAATTTATTACGTTCCTTCAGCTGTAAAGTTAAGCATTCAGATAGGTTTCTTGCAAAAACTCCTATTGGATCAAATTTTTGAAGTTCTTTAAGGGTATTTTTTATAATTTTAATATTGCTACCAATTGATACAGAAATTGATTCGAGACTTTCAGTTAAATATCCAGCATCGTTGACAAGGTCTATCAACTGCATACCAATAAATTTTATCTTTGGATTAGAAATTTCTATTCCGAGCTGGAAAGTAAGATGGTCTTTTAGTGTTTCATCAGTAGAATATCTTTGCTCAATAATATTATTTTCTATTTTATGATTATTTTTTTCAGACGTTTGAGTTTGGGGTAGGAGTTGGTTTTTATTTCCAAAATTATTTTTTAAAGTAGAATAGAATTTTGGCAAAGGGCGAAAAATATTATTGATATTTTCTATATCTTTAGTTTTTAAATCTTTTATTAAATTTGAGTTATGCCAGTCATCTGATTTAGATTGAGTTTTTTGTTCATACTCGGATTCAAGTAGTGGATTTCTCTCTAATTCTTTCTCAAGATATTCAGCAAGTTCAAGATTGGATAATTTGAGTAATTTAAGGGATTGCTGAAGTTTGGGAGTGAGAAAAAGTGACTGATTCTGACGAAGAGTCATTTTTTGTGAAAGAGGCATATGTCTTGGCCTTAAAGGCTAAACCTCTCTCCAAGATAAACACGCCGAACGTCAGCATTGGAAACTATCTCAGATGGAGGACCTTCCATCAATACTCTGCCTTCATGTAAAATGTATGCACGATCTATGATTTCTAGAGCCTCTCTTACGTTATGGTCAGTTATGAGAACGCCAATTCCTCTATCCTTTAAATGTGCAACTAAATCTCTAATTTCTGCAACTGCAATTGGATCTATGCCAGCTAGCGGTTCATCTAAAAGAATAAAACTTGGCTGTCCTGCAAGCGCACGAGCTATCTCAACTCTTCTGCGCTCTCCTCCAGATAAACCTTGAGATGGTGCTCTTCTAAGATGAGTGATGGAAAATTCTGCGAGAAGATCGTCGAGCATGGCTTCGCGTTTATCGTAAATTGGTTCTACTACTTCTAAAACAGCTCTAATATTATTTTCAACTGTTAAGCCTCGAAATATCGAGGCCTCTTGAGGAAGGTAGCCAATACCAAGTCGAGCTCTTCGATACATTGGAAGTCCAGTTATTGGATATCCATCGAGATGGATACTTCCATAATCTGGTGTTATTAAGCCCGTAATAATATAGAAGCATGTTGTTTTTCCTGCACCATTAGGCCCTAAAAGACCAACTGCCTCTCCACGACTTAGAGAGAGGCTGACGTCCCTTAAGACTGGACGACTTTTATATTTTTTCCCTATTTTCTCAACTGAGAGCCCGCTATTATTTGTAACAAGTCGGGGCGTGTTGCTTTTATTGGGTTTAAAAATTTTGTTTTTCTCAATCATTATATATTTTTCATTAAAAATTATGGACTTGGATCTGCAGGTTGATTGGGGATAAACAATCCTCTAACCCTATTTTCGCTGTCTGGCTCACCTTCGATTGTAGTGATCCCATTAATAAGATTAATTGACAAGCGATTACCCCTTAAAACATTTGGACCTTGAGTTATAATAACAGCACCTATTAGGGTAATGATACTATTTTCAACATCATAAATTCCATTCTCTCCTTCTGCGGTTTCTCTTGGAGTAGAAAAAAATACATTACCGCTCATATTTATTATTTTGATAGCGTTTTCTTCATTTCCATCATCAAAATATTCAACAGAAACCTTATCAGCTAATAGTAAAATTTCACCTTGAGTGGTTTGAACATTTCCAGTAAAAATTGCTAAGTTTTCTTCTTGCTTAATTTCTAAAGAGTCTGCATTTATTTCTATAGGCTGTCGGTGATTTTCTCCTAATCCTTGGGATACAGCTATGGCAGGGAGTAATGTAAAAAATAAAACGAGAATTGAATTTTTAATGATTGTAAGCATTAGCTAGCCTTATTATTTAGAATTACATGAACACCCCGAGTGAAATGAATTAACCCACCTTCACTCATGAATTTCATTCCCTTTGAATTAATTCTTCCTAATGGCCCATGGCCATGAATAGGCTTAGATGTCTCCACTAGTCCTGTTGATAAATCAACTACCGCTTCTTGTGCATGTAACTCATAACCAATATCAGTAAAGATTTCTATTGGTCCTTCAAGATTTAGAAGTTCCTTGTCGCGATTCAGAATACCAGATATGGCTGAAATTGAGATCCAGGTTCCATTATCTAGTGTTAGATCTGCTTGAAGATTATCTAGATTAAATACTTGAAACTTAACCGACTGTTGAACTGCTCGTTCAGCAGTAATAAGGAATGGACGACTATTTGAATCGATTCCTGCAAATCTTGCTCTAGTAACGCCCAATTCATTATTTGGATCACGAGCAAGGTCTTCAAAAGATAATCTAAACCCACCTCCATCTCCAAAGCTTCCTGGCCATACTGCCATAAGTGCAACTAAGGCGATTGCGAATGTTGGGAGGACTAACTTCATTAGCCCCACAAATCTGCTGTATCTATGACTTGACGGGGCCTTATTTGTCTTTTGATAATGGTTAATGTTTGTAGGATCAGTCATCATTACCTTGCATGTCGATACCTGCTCGCAGACAGTCATGTAAATGAATTATTCCAATTGGTTTATCATTTTCAGAGACGAAAAGACTGGTGATCTTTGTTTCAGTCATTCTGCCAAGCGCTTCAGAGGCTAATGCGTTAGAGGTAATTGTTTTTGGTTTTGCGGTCATAACAGAACTTGCAGATTTATTTAAAAGATTTGTATCCATGTTACGTCGAAGATCACCATCAGTAATAATCCCAATTAGTTCATTTTGGTTGTTAATAACACCAACGCATCCAAAACTTTTAGCACTCATTTCGATTAGGGCTTCAGACATCAGGGAATTTTGATCAATTAAAGGAAGTGAATTCCCTTTATGACAAATATCTGAAACTTTGATTAATTTTTGACCTAATTTACCGCCAGGGTGTAGTAACTGAAACCGGTCGCTTGAAAATTCTCTCATTTCAAGTAAAGCAACTGCAAGTGCATCACCAAAGGCGAGCGTTGATGTCGTTGATGTTGTGGGGGCAAGTCCAAGGGGGCATCCTTCAGGAATATTGGGAAGTTCAAGTGTTGCCTTAGCAGTTGTGCCCAATGTACTTTTTTTGCTTCCAGTAATAGCAATGATAGGTATAGAGAAACGATGTGAATAATTTATTAAATCTGACACTTCTTGGGTTTCTCCGGAATTGCTGATTATAATTAGGGTATCACCATTAGTAATCATGCCAAGATCGCCATGACTTGCTTCTCCGGGATGGACAAACATTGAGGGGGTTCCAGTTGAAGCAAGGGTGGATGCAATTTTTCGGCCAATATGACCAGATTTTCCCATTCCGCTAACAATTACTCTACCCTTAGTGTTAAAAATGATGTTAGCAGCAAAATTAAATTCAGAGTTCAGAGATGAGGCAATTTGTTTGATAGCTTCAGATTCAAGAATAAGCATCTTGCTTGCTGATTCTAAAGCTTGGCTTTTTATTTTTGGATTATTATATGAATCTTTTGTCATAGTGACTTCAATTTAGATTTGTATTTTGGTTTCATATAGTTAGGTATAGATAATAGCTTATCTAGATTTATTAAAACTATGATCTTAGATGCCTCAAAAGGCAAACTTGTTCAATGAGCAAAAAGATCAATGTCTTCCCAGCCAGCTAAGTCTAACTCAGCTCTAATTGGTAAAAAAGCGAAGGCTGCCTTGGCTAAGTGGCTTCGTTGTTCTCGAATTAACATCTCGTCTAGTATTTCTTTTATTCGATGGAGGTAGAGCACGTCATTGGAAGCGTACTCTAGCTGGTCAGTAGAAAGATCTTTTGATCCCCAATCAGATGATTGTTGTTGTTTTGAAATTTCTATTTCAAGTAATTCCTTGCACAGATCTTTCAGGCCGTGGCGGTCTGTATAGGTTCTAGCCAATTTGGATGCAATTTTAGTACAATAAATTGGTCCAGTTAATACCCCTAGATAGTATCTGAGCATTGCAATATCAAAACGAGCATAGTGAAATATTTTAGTTATTTTTGGGTCTTCTAAGAGCGCAGAAAGCCTAGGAGCAGAATATTCCCCAGGTTCAAATTTGATGAGGTGGGTGTCTCCATCTCCGCCAGAAAGCTGAACTAGACATAGTCGATCTCTTTTAGGGCTAAGTCCCATAGCTTCAGTATCTATTGCTACTGATGATGAAAATGATATTTCTTTTGGCAAGTCGCCTTTGTGTAAGTGGTGTACCATGTCTGTCCCTATATTCTTTGACCAAGGTGTTATGGTGCCCAGGAGAAGATTCGAACTTCCATGACCTTTCGGCCACTAGCACCTGAAGCTAGCGCGTCTACCAATTCCGCCACCTGGGCAAGCCGCGCCATTTATCGGGGTAACGTTGAGTGCTACTGATGTCAACCTGCATTTGTTGTGAATTCCTTTTTATTTAAAAACAACCTACTAGACTTAATCATCAATTTTGGTATAGGAAATTCCTCATGTCTGAGGGTTTTATTACTATTTTTGGAGGATCTGGGTTTCTGGGCACTTATATTGTTCAGCGATTAGCGGGTCTTGGGATCCCTATTAGGGTGGCTGTCAGAGATCCAATTTCAGCTAATCATCTGAAGGTAATGGGTGCAGTGGGACAGATCGGAATTGTTCAGGCAAATATTAGTAACCAAGCATCTGTAGATGCAGCAATCGCTGGGGCATCATGCGTAATCAATCTTGTAGGTATATTAGCTGAGACAAGTAAGCAAAAATTTGATTCTTTGCATATAGATGGAGCTGAAAGAATCTCAAATTCTGCGATTTCTTTTGAAGTTGATAGATTGATTCATTTCTCATCAATTGGCGCAGATATTAACTCACCCTCAAGATATTCAAGAACAAAAGCTAAAGGAGAAATAAAGGTTAAAGAAATATTTCCCTCTGCTACTATTGTGAGACCAAGTGTCGTTTTTGGAATTGAAGATAAATTTATTAATAGATTTGCATCCCTTCTTAAGATATTTCCGGTACTTCCTATATTTGGAAGTAAGAATGGACCTAATTTGCAACCAATTTATGTTGGTGATGTTGCTGATGCTGTTATAGAAATTCTCTCAAGAGATTTTTCTAGGGGTAAAATTTATGAATTAGGAGGTCCAGATATTTTAACTTTAAGAAAAATATATGAATTAATCATTAGTGACCTTGATCGAAAAAAAATTATTCTGCCAATTTGGAATTGGATTGGAATCGTACTCTCTATTGTTACATCAATTTTACCTGTTCCATTCATATTTAAAATTACAAGAGATCAGCTTCATGACTTAAAGAGAGATAACGTTGCAGAATTGGGTCGAACAAGCTTAAGTGAGCTAGGCATTCACCCAACTCCACTGTCCGCGATTATTCCTAGCTTGCTTGCGCGATATAAGTCTTAAATTTAATTAACTTGAGTATATTATATACAAAAGAATGCCACCCAGAAGTAGACGATAAATTACAAAAGGGGCAAAGCTTGAATGTTTTAACCAAGACATCATCAATGAAATAGAAATATATGCGGTAATAAAAGAAATTATTGCCGTAATGATTGAATCTATTCCCAGTGATAAATTTCCTTGTTCCCAAATCTCATAGCCATCCCATATTCCTGCTGCAAGAATTGTGGGGATTCCAAGAAGCATAGAAAACTTTGATGCTTCTGTTCTTTCATATCCCATCATGCGTGCAGCGGTAATAGTGACACCAGAGCGGCTTGTTCCAGGAATTAAAGCAAAAATTTGAGCAACTCCAATTACAATAGCATTATGACTACGCATATGTTCAATCTTGCGAACAGTCATACCAGTTTGATCGGCAATCCAAAGTAGTATTCCAAAAATAATCATTGTCCATGCGATGAATAAAGGACTTGAAAGTGAATCTTGAATTTCTAAACTCACCACTATGAATCCAGCTACTAATACAGGAATAGATGCTATAGATAAATGAAGCGCAAGAGTTGTATTTTTATTGGTTCTGCCGAGTGACAGATGAATAACGCCAATCATAATATTCCATATATCACTCTTAAAATATAGAATTATTGCGATAAGACTACCTATATGAGCTGATATTCGAATACTTAGTCCTGCATCAGGCCATTTGAAAAGATCATCGACTAAAAGCAAATGAGCTTGTGAAGATATTGGAAGAAATTCAGTAATCCCCTGAACAACTGCTAAAACAATGATATGAATTAATGACAAATTATTATCTCCGCTAGCAGGTGAATAAGGATATTTTTATGCATATTAATTGCCTACTTGACCACTACCACCTTGATCTAGTCATATTAGGGAACAATACTTTAATGTGACTATTAGTAAAATGCATACACTGTATCACGGATGGCTTTCGCCCTTTTCAAGGAAGGTAAGAATCGCTTTAGGCGAGAAAGGGGTCGATTTCTGCCTAATTATTGAGAAGGAATGGGAGAGGAGACTCGAGTTTTTAGAGATGAATCCTGCTGGAACTGTCCCAGTTTTAGTCACAAATGAAGGAATTGCCTTATCTCATTCTCAGTCAATTTGTGAATATATTGATGAAAATACTTCTGGAGAATCGTTGCTAGGTGGTGATCTCTACCAAAGGGCTGAGGTTAGGCGATTAACATCATGGTTTGATGAAAAATTTTATAAAGAGGTAACTGCTAATTTAGTTGGAGAAAAGCTCTTTAAACGTTTTATGGGCATGGGAGAGCCTGATTCAAATTCTATTAGAGCAGGGCATCAAAATTTAGCTATCCACCTTGATTATATAATTTGGATTACCGAGAGGAGGAGATGGCTTGCTGGTTCAAATTTCAGTTTAGCTGACATAGCCGCCGCCGCTCAGATTAGTTGTATTGATTATTTGGGTGATGTTCCTTGGAAGAATTTTTCTGGGGCTAAAGATTGGTATGCCCGTGTTAAATCCCGACCAAGTTTCAGGTCGATTTTATCTGACAATATTCCTGGTTTATCTCCACCACGTCACTACTCGAATTTAGATTTTTGATTGAATTATTTTGGTTTCTAAACTTTTAGATATTGATGTAAGAGATCAAATAAGCTCAAAGCTGTATGAATTGGGTTTTGATGAATACGGTATTTCAGGACCAGATATTTCAACCTCAGCAAAAATAAATTTACGTAAATTCATCCAAAATGATTATCACGGAACCATGGATTGGATGAAGAAAAATATAGAAAGAAGGGAGGATCCTCTCAAGCTTTGGCCGTCAGTTAGAAGTATTCTTGTCGTAGCTATGAATTGTGGTCCTCCTGAAGAGAATCTCGATGAGTCAATAAATAATGACCAAGGAGTAATAGCTTCATACGCTCTTGGTGAAGATTATCATAAAGTAATGATGAAAAAACTTAAGGAGTTTGCCTTATGGCTGACCTCAACATTCAATGTTGAGGCAAAGGTATTTGTAGATACTGCTCCCATACTTGAAAAGACTCTAGCTGAAAAATCTGGTTTAGGTTGGCAAGGTAAACATACAAATTTGGTTTCTCGATCATTTGGCTCTTGGCTAATGTTGGGTGAAGTTTTTACAACACTTAACTTATCCCCTGATAAATTTGGAACAAATTTATGTGGCCGATGTACCCGCTGTTTAGATGTGTGTCCAACCAACGCTTTTCCAAGTCCTTATGTTCTTGATGCTCGAAAATGTATTTCCTATCTTACTATTGAGCATAAAGGCCATATCTCTACTAAGTTCCGTGAAGCTATAGGCAATAAAGTGTTCGGATGTGATGATTGTTTATCGGTTTGTCCTTGGAATAAATACGCTCATTTAGCTGGTGAAACTTTATTGTTGTCTAAATCCGAACTAACAGAACCAAAATTAAGGTATCTAGCTCTATTAGATGACAAAGCTTTTCGTAAATTGTTTCGTCAATCTTCAATTTTTCGTACAGGGAGAAACAGATTTGTCCGGAATGTTTTAATTGCGATTGGAAATAGTCATATAAAAGAACTGGCAGATGTTTCAATAAGCTTATTAGATGATCAGTCCCCTTTGGTTAGAGCTATGGCGATATGGTCCCTTTCTAGATTAGATAGTGAAATGTTTAATATTGAAAAGAGAATTCGTAAAGATATAGAAAAAGATTTAGATGTACGTTCGGAGTGGGGAATATAATGATTAACAGACTATTTATTTTTGGTATTGGTTATTCAGCGCTCGAATTAGCAAAATACCTTTTGTTAAATGGCTGGGATGTTGGAGGTTCTTGCAGAAACCAGAAAAAATGTAATCAAATGATTGATGTTGGTATTGATGCTAAAGTATTTGATCGAGATAATCCTCTTGTACACCCTCAAGACATTCTTTCTGGTTACAGTCACATTCTCACCACAGTACCTCCTGATGATACAGGGGATCCTGTATTCGATATCCATGCGAATCATCTTAATAAAATTTCTTCATTAAAATGGTTTGGTTATATTTCCACAACCAGTGTTTATGGTAATCATGCTGGGAATTGGGTGGATGAAGAATCGTTAGTAAAGCCTTCCGGAGAGCGAGGGAAAAAAAGATTGTTAGCTGAAAATAATTGGCATTCACTTATGTCAACTTCTTTTCCTGTTCACATATTTAGAGTTTCAGGAATTTATGGGCCTAATAGAAACCCATTTAAGAAGATTCTTGCAGGGAATGCTTATAGAGTTGATAACCCAAATCATCTTTTTTCACGAATTCATGTGAGAGATTTTTCTCAAGTTTTGTATTTATCAATGTTAAGTCCTAATCCAGGAAGAATCTACAATGTTTGTGATAATGAGCCAGCAACATCATCTGACGTAATTGAATATGCAGCCAGACTTCTTGGAGTTGACCCCCCTCCTCTAAGTGCACTAGATGATATTGAGATGTCTGAAATGGCCAAATCTTTTTATTCAGATTCGAAAAAAATTAGAAATAATAGAATAAAAGATGAACTTGGAATTGTTCTTAAGTTTCCTAATTACAGGGAGGGTCTTGATTCAATTCTAGAAGAAATAGAAAATTAAAATAAATTTCTTAATCAATTAGATCCCGTATTGCATCAAGTAAGATTTTAATTTCTTCAATCCTTGATAATCTGTGATGCCCTCCTTTAATAAGATTAAGAGTAATATTATCACTTGTTATTTGTTGCATTAATTTTACAGAAGTTTCCCACGGAACTGTTCTGTCATCAGTTCCGTGAATTAATCGTACGGGAACATTTATTGGTATTTGATCATGTAAAATTAAATGTTTTCGACCATCCTCTATCAAGTCAAGTGTAATTACAGTTTCAATTCCTTCTTCATTGGAAGGTTGACGCCAAATCTTGTTTTTTTGAAGATAAGATCTTTCCGCGTTACTGGCATTTTTCCAGATTAAATTTTCAGTAAAGTCTGGGGCTGAGGATATTCCAATGAGGCCGGTGATTCTATTTGGTCTTAGAAGTGCTAAATGAATCATTATCCAGGCCCCCATACTGGATCCAACAATTATTTGTGGTCCTTTAGTAACACAGTCAAGAATTGAAATTGCGTCCTCGATCCAGTCAGAAATAGTTAGTCTCTCTATATTACCACTTGATTTTCCGTGGCCTAAATAATCAAAGCAGACAAAGCCATAATTATTTTCACTGCACCATTTGCTTAACATATTAGCTTTTGTTCCAGTCATATCTGAACGATATCCAGAACAAAATAGAATCCCAGGTGAATTGCCTGAAATAACATGATAGGCGATAGTATCGCTATTATTTCGATTCAGTAATTTATGTTGAGAAGACGTCATTGAAAGGTTCTAATATGGGTTATAAAATTCATCATAGCACTGTTGTTCAATATGGCCAATAATCTGCCAGCAATTCTTCAGGTTCTTCCTTCACTTTACTCAGGCGGTGTAGAGAGAGGGACTGTTGATATTGCTGAGGCAATTAAATCACAAGGATGGATGTCGATAGTTGCATCAGGCGGGGGTCCTATTGCCAATGAAGTATTAAGAGTTGGGGCTATGCATATTAAACTTGGCCTTAATACTCGAAATCCATTTTTATATTGGCGAAATAGTAATGCATTAGTTGATCTCATTCGTGAAAAAAATGTGAAGATCATTCACGCTCGTAGTCGCGCTCCTGCTTGGGGTGCTCTTAGAGCAGCAAAAATTACTGGAATTCCTTTAGTTACAACATTTCATGGAACGTATGGAACTGAAAATGCATTAAAACGATGGTATAATTCTGTGATGTTGCGAGGAGACAAAGTGATTGCTATCTCTAATTTTATAGCCAAACATATTGAAGAAAATTATCAAAATTTTGATTCATCAAAATTAATTATTATTCCTAGAGGAGTGGATTTAGTAGCGTTTGATCCGTCTTCAATTGCGAGTTCTCGGATTATCCAATTATCTCAGAAGTGGAGAATTCCTGATGGCATTCCAATTATAATGTTTCCTGCACGTTTTGCTCGTTGGAAAGGCCATCAAATACTTTTAGATGCCTTAGCAAAAATGAAAATTAAAGATTTTCTTTGCTTAATTATCGGCCGTAATGATAATCATTACTCATATTTTCGGCAACTTGAAAAGCTTGTTGATAAATTAAATCTTGAAACAAAAGTACGATTTATAAATCATGAATCAGATATGCCTGCGGCCTATATGCTTGCAGATGTTGTTGTCTCTGCCTCAACTAATCCAGAGGCCTTTGGTAGGGTTTCTGCTGAGGCACAAGCAATGGGAAGGCCAGTGATTGCCAGTGATCATGGTGGTTCAAAAGAGACTATAGTTTCAGGTAAAACCGGTTGGCTTATTAAACCTGGAGATGATGTAAGTCTTGCTTCTGCGCTAGATGAAGCTTTAGGGTTAGATAGGTGGAAAAGAGAAATTATGGCTGCTCGAGCTACTAAACATATATTTAATAACTTTAATCTCACGAAGATGAGGCAGGATACGATTGAAGTTTATCGCGATTTGATAAAAGATTAGATCATTCAACGATGACGGAAAAAAATAATTTCCAGAGGAAAATTCTTGTTATCAAGCATGGTGCCTTAGGTGATTTTATACTAGCAACCGGTCCAATGACAGCTATTCGACATCATCACAATAACGATCATATAGTGCTCTTAACTACCTCTATGTTGAAAAATTTTGCGGATGAAAGTAAATTTTTTGACGAAATCTGGATCGATGATCGCCCAAAGATCTTTAATATTATTAATTGGCTTAAGTTAATAATAAAATTTAGATCCAGTAAGTTTGATTGGGTTTATGATTTGCAAACCTCTAACCGCTCAAGTCTCTATTATTATTTATTTTCAAAACAAAAACCAAATTGGTCAGGTACAGTTCTGCGAGCCTCTCATCCGCACAAAAATATTGATAGAGTTAATATGCATACCATTGACAGGCATAGGGAACAGCTTGAAATTGCCGGTCTTACAAATATACCTAAACCAAATCTTTCTTGGGTAAGTACTAATATTGAAAAATTTAATATTATTAAACCTTATGGGGTGCTTGTCCCTGGAGGATCATCCCATCGATCATCAAAAAGATGGCCGTCAGAATATTATGTTGAGCTTTCGCGCTGGTTTCAAACATTTGGCATTCAGCCAGTTGTTGTTGGAATTGAGGAAGATAAAAAGTTAGCAGAGCCATTGATTTCAGCTGGGGCAATGAATTTGATTGGAAAAACAAGCCTACTTGAATTGGTTGAGATTTTTAGAGATTGTTCTATCGCAATTGGCAATGATACTGGCCCAATGCACATTGCTGGTGCTGTGGGGTGCATTGGAGCTGTCTTATTTTCTGGCGACTCTGACCCACTCCTTTGTGCCCCAAAAGGGAGCTTAATTACCTTGCAACGCATGAATTTATCCGATTTATCAGCTGATGAAGTTAAAGGTGCGATAAGAGAGAATTATGGTTCTTTTGATCTCACAACTTGACACTAAAACTAAACTACGTAATTTCCTTAAATGATTTAACAGAATATCTTTCATAGGTAAGATCTTGGTTTCGATTACACTTCCAGATGATACAATTCGGATCTACGAGCATCCTGTAACTGGCGCGCAAATTGCTGATGATATTGGGCCAAGCTTAGCCCGAGCAGCTATTGCTATTCTGGTGGATGGGGAGCTTCGTGATTTATCAAGATCAATAGAATCTGATTCTAGGGTTTCTTTAATAACCTCAAAAGATGATGATGAAATTATACTTGATCTGTTGCGTCATGATGCAGCCCACGTTATGGCTGAAGCAGTTCAAGAATTATATCCCAACACTCAAGTAACAATTGGACCAAATATCCAAGATGGATTCTATTATGATTTTTCTCGAGAAGAGCCATTCTCTTCAGAGGATCTTGAACTAATTGAAAAACGAATGATTGAGATTGTTAAGCGGGATGAAAAGATTGAACGTGAAGTATGGGATCGGAATCAGGCAATTAAGTTCTTTAGAGAAAAGGGAGAGCAATATAAAGCTGAAATAATAAGCGATCTTCCTAGCGATGAGATAATCACTCTATATAGGCAGGGACAATTTATAGATCTTTGTAGAGGCCCGCACTTGCCTTCTACTGGGAAGTTAGGGACAGCTTTTAAACTTATGAAAGTTTCGGGAGCTTATTGGCGTGGTGATTCGCAGAATGAAATGCTGCAACGTATTTATGGAACCGCTTGGCGCAATCAAAAAGAACTTTCTGCCTACCTCAATCGTCTTGAAGAGGCAGAAAAGCGAGATCATCGAAGAATTGGTCGCGAAATGGATCTCTTCCACTTTCAAGAAGAAGCCGCGGGAATGCCATTTTGGCATCCAAAAGGTTGGACAATATATAGGATACTTGAAGACTACATTCGGCAAAGGTTAAGCAATTCTGGTTATGTTGAGATTCGTACCCCACAATTAATAGACCGAACGTTGTGGGAATCATCGGGGCATTGGGAAAAATTTGGAAAGCATATGTATACCACTGAATCGGATGAACGAACCTTTGCTCTTAAGCCAATGAATTGTCCTGGGCATGTACAAGTTTATAAACAAGGCATCAAGAGTTACAGAGATCTTCCCTTGCGTCTTGCTGAGTTTGGTTCCTGTCATCGTTATGAACCATCGGGCGCGTTGCACGGATTAATGCGTGTTCGTCAATTCACTCAAGACGATGCGCATATTTTTTGTACAGAAGATCAAATTACTCCAGAGACGACGGCCTTCTGCGATCTTCTTCTTGAAGTCTATAAAGACTTTGGCTTTATAGACGTTAAGGTTAAGTTTGCTGATCGTCCTGAGGTGCGTGCAGGTAGCGATGATGTTTGGGATAAAGCCGAAAAAGCTTTGAAGTCTGCAGTAGAAACAACTGGACTAGATATAGAATATAACCCTGGCGAAGGTGCCTTTTATGGACCAAAACTTGAGTTTGTACTAACTGATGCAATTGGTAGAGATTGGCAGTGTGGGACATTACAGGTTGATTTTGTTTTACCTGAAAGGCTTGGAGCGAATTTTTTCAATGAGAATGGGGAAAAATGCCAACCTGTTATGCTACATCGGGCTATATTGGGCTCTCTTGAAAGATTTACTGGTATTTTAATTGAGCATTATTCTGGCAAACTCCCTTTTTGGCTTGCTCCAACCCAAGTAGTTGTTGCCACAATAACTCAGGAGGGTGATAAATACGCAAATCAGGTAGTCCAAAAGCTGGAGGAGGTTGGCATTAGAGTTTTAAAAGACCTGAGTAATGAGAAAATTAATTATAAGATAAGGGCGCATTCAATTTCTAAAGTGCCAGCTATAATAGTCGTAGGGAAACGTGAGGCAGATGAAGGTACGGTTTCGGTTCGTTGGCTAGGATCAAATGATCAGGAATCCCTTGCCTTGTCTGAGGCTGTAGCTAGACTTAGTTTTAATGCGATGATGCCAGGGGGGTAGTATAGGTATTGAGCTTAATAATTTTATTTCGCTGTCCCCATCAGCGATCAACAATTTATAAGGAGAGTTTTTGATAATTAACAAAGGAACCACCACACCTCCGAGCCGGAAGGGCCCGCGTGTCAACGACCTTATTGCTGTAGATCAGGTCAGACTTATTGATGAAACAGGAGATAATGTAGGAGTTGTACTCACTTCTGATGCTATCCAGCGTGCTTTTGAAGCAGGTATGGATCTTGTAGAAATCTCGCCAAATGTAGATCCTCCTGTATGTAAGATACTTGATTATGGTAAATTTAAATATGAAGAACAAAAGAAAGCAAATGTAGCCCGTAAGAGACAGAAGGTTATTGAAGTTAAGGAAATAAAAATGCGACCTGGCATAGATGTTCATGATTATGAAGTAAAAATGAGGTCTATGCAGAAATTCTTGGCTGAAGGAGATAAGGTTAAAGTTACTCTTCGTTTTCGTGGACGGGAAATGGCTCATCAGGATCGGGGTTTTGTAGTGTTAAAGAGGGTCCAAGATGATTTAGATAAAGTTTCTAAAGTAGAGCAGTTTCCCACAATTGAGGGTCGTCAAATGGTAATGGTTATTGTTCCTCGATGATGAATATTCGAAAAAAGTTAAATAGTAGGGAGAGTCTGAGATTTCCGCCCAATTGCTGTCTGATTTGAGGATTAGCTCTTCATATCATAGTATAGAAAGCCACTATTGGTTGCGTAGGTATAAAACAGGGGCTATAAGGCGGGCTCTCAATGTTGTTAGGGCTTGATGTTATGTCAAAAATGAAGACTAAAAGTGGTGCTAAAAAACGGTTCAGTTTAACCGCCACAGGAAAGGTACGTGGAGGTCAGACTGGCAAGCGCCATGGAATGATTAAGCGTACTAATAAACAACTGCGCAATCAGCGAGGAACCACAATACTTTCAAGTCAAGATTCTAAAATTGTTAGAAAATTTTTACCGTATAGTTAGGCTCTAATCATGTCCCGAGTTACAAGAAGCGTTGCTAGAAATGTCCGGAAAAAGAAAATAATGGCTTTGGCCAAGGGTTTTCATGGACGCAATAGTACTACTTATCGCAATGCACAAAGAAGAGTCACTAAGGCATTACAATATGCTTACAGAGATAGGCGTACGCGTAAGCGTGATTTTCGCAGGCTGTGGATACAAAGAATTAATGCTGGCGCTCGTCTGAATGGTTTAACTTATGGTCGGTTCATTAATGGACTTATGGTAGCTGGTGTTGAGTTAGATCGTAAAGTGCTTGCAGATCTTGCTGTAAGAGACCCAGATGCTTTTAAGGCTTTAGTTGTTCAAGCACAGTCTGCTCTTGCTGATGCAAACTAGTTGTAAGGCTCCAGTCGATATTACCAGACAAGGGGCCACAGCTTGGCCTCTTTTTTATTAGAAAATTGAGATGAATGAACTTGATAAGATAGAAAAAGATTTACTTTCAAAGATTTCACAAATCACAAGCCTTGCTGAGCTTGAAAAAATTCGAGTTTCTGCTCTTGGGAAAAAAGGCAACATATCTGTGATGATGAAAACTTTGGTGAGTCTCGGCCCTGAGGAAAGAAAGAGCTTAGGGAAAGTTTTTAATGAACTTAAATTGAAAATTGAAACGGAGCTTGAGAAACGAAAGAGGTTTATTAGCAATGCCGAGCTTAGTTCACGATTAAAGCAGGAATGGATTGATGTTACACTTCCAGTCAAACCACAAGAATCGGGCCGGATTCATCCAGTTTCACAGGTAGTAGGTGAGATAATATCTATTTTTTCCGATATGGGGTTTAGCGTTGCAGAGGGGCCAGATATTGAGGATGATTTTCATAATTTTGCAGCATTAAATATTCCTCCTGAACATCCTGCTAGACAAATGCATGATACATTTTATTTATCACCTCCTGAAGATGGTGATCGATTAGTGCTTCGTACACATACTTCTCCTGTACAAATTAGACATATGCAGAATGTTAAACCTCCCTATAGGATTATCGCGCCTGGTAGAGTGTTTAGATGTGATTCAGATCAAACCCACACACCCATGTTTCATCAGGTTGAGGGTTTGGTTATTGATAAGAATATTCATATGGGGCATTTAAAAGGTTGTCTTGAAGATTTTGTTCGGACTATTTTTAATATTGAGAATCTTACATTTAGATTTCGTCCAAGCTATTTTCCGTTTACTGAGCCATCTGTCGAGATGGATATTTGTTGTTCTCGGGATAAAGGGAATATTCGGATAGGTGAAGGAAGGGATTGGTTGGAAATTTTAGGCTGTGGAATGGTTCACTCCAGAGTTCTGCAGTCAGTAGGGGTTGATCCAAATGAATGGCAGGGATTTGCATTTGGGCTTGGTATAGATCGAATAGCTATGCTTAAATATGGAATTCCAGATCTCAGAGCGTTCTTTGAGTCTGATGTTAGGTGGCTTCAGCATTATGGGTTCAGACCTTTCCATATCCCTAACTTGGTTAGTAGGGCTACGTGAAGTTTACATTAGGCTGGCTCAAAGATTTTCTTGAAACTGATTTAGGGATTGATGAAATTTCTAATCAGCTTACATCTCTCGGGCTAGAGGTGGAATCAGTTAGTGATTTTTCAAAAGACTTAGAATCTTTTTCTGTTGCCTTAGTTAAGGAAACACAGCCTCATCCTGATGCAGATCGTTTGCAGGTATGTAAATTAGAGACTGAGCATGGTGAGGTAGAAGTTGTATGTGGAGCTCCTAATGCCAGAAAAGATTTAAAAGGTATTTTTGCTCCATTGGGATCTTATATACCTGGTTCAGATCTGATTCTTAAGAAAACTAAAATAAGAGGGGTAGAATCAATAGGAATGTTGCTTTCAGAACGGGAGTTAGGAATATCTGATGAGCACGATAGTATTATTGAGGTTTCTGACAATTATAAAATAGGTACTCCAGCTGCAAAAGCTATGAGACTTGATGATCCAGTGATAGAAATTGCGATCACACCAAACCGTCAGGACTGCTTAGCAATTTCTGGTATTGCACGAGATCTATCAGCTGCAGGTTTAGGTAAATTTAAATCTCAAAATATTAAAACTGTTAAAGGAAAATTTAAAAGTCCTGTATCGGTTAATCTATCCTCTAAATCTATCAGTCCTTCTCCATGCCCTCTTTTTGCAGGCAGGTATGTTAGGGGGATCAAGAATGTTCCTTCTCCAGATTGGATGCAGGCTCGACTTCGTGCAATAGGATTAAGACCTATCTCAGCACTCGTTGATATAACAAATTATATGACCTTCACTTTTGGTAGGCCTCTTCATGTGTTTGATGCAGACAAAATTTCAGGAGATATTGATGTTCGTCTTTCGAATCCGGGCGAAAAACTTCAAGCGCTCGATGGTAATGAATATTTGTTTGATGAAAGTGCGACAGTTATAACTGATGATAATAAAGTTTTGGGGTTAGGGGGCATAATAGGAGGTCTGAATTCAGGTTGTACAGAAAATACTAAAAATGTTTTTATTGAATCAGCTCTCTTTGATCCTGTCCGTACTGCAATTACAGGACGTAAGTTCCAAATTGAATCTGATGCTCGTTATAGATTTGAGCGAGGGATAGATCCAGAATTTACGATTCCAGGCATTGAAGAAGCTACAAGGTTAGTCCTTGAATTATGTGGTGGCGAAGCGAGTGATCTAGTTATTTCTGGTGAGATACCGCAATGGAAAAATAAAATTAAATTTGATTTTAATAAAATAAGATTATTGGGTGGAATAGAAATTGAAAGAGTGAATGTTCTGAGAATATTAAAGGATTTAGAGTTTGGTGTTGATGAGAATAATAACATTCTGAATATTATACCACCCTCTTGGAGGTCTGATATAGATGGAGAGGCTGATATAGTTGAAGAAATCATTAGGGTTCATGGCTTAGATGCCATTCCATCAATTTCATTACCTGTTGAGAATAGTTCAACAAAAAAGATTTTAGAATCTAGTTTAAACCACCTTGATTCATCCCGAAGACTCTTAGCATCACGAGGTTTTTTAGAAACAGTAACATGGTCATTCACTTCATCAAGATTAGCGGAATTATTTGGTGGTGGAGGTGAAGGTTTAAAATTAGAAAATCCCATTTCTTCAGAGCTAGATATTATGCGCCCTAGTTCTTTTCCAAACTTAATTTCTGCAATTAAACGAAATATAGATCGTGGCGCTAGTGAACTTGCATTATTTGAAGTTGGCCCCTCGTATTCATCCACTACTCCTGAAGGACAAGCTTATTCAGCTGTAGCAGTTAGACAAGGTAATTTGTCTCCCAGACATTGGTCTGATGTTAGTAAGCCTGTAGATGCAATTGACTCAAAGGCAGATGCACTTTCAATTCTTCAGGCTTGTGGTGTGAACCTTGATTCAATCAATATTGAGGTTGTAGGACCTCCTTGGTTTCATCCAGGTCGTTCAGGTAAAATTAAACAAGGTCCCCATACTACCTTGGCAGTATTTGGTGAATTGCATCCAGCAATCCTCACTGAGTTAGATATTAATAGTTCTGTAGTTGGATGTGAGGTATTTCTTAATGAAATTAAATTAAGAAAGAAGAAGGGTGATTCTAGAGGAACTTTGGATGCTCCAAGCTTGTTACCATTAGATAGAGATTTTTCATTTATAGTGGATTCAGATGTATTGGCAATTCAGATAGTTGAAGCTGCAGAGAAAGCAGATCAACTTATTGTTGGAGTGAATATTTTCGATGTCTTCGATGGAAAAGGGATACCAGAGGGTCAAAAATCGGTTGCAATAAGTGTAAAATTACAACCCAGGGAGCATACTCTTACTGATGAACAGATAGATAAAATCTCTGAAAGAATTATATCTTCAGTTAATAAATTAACAGGTGGGGTTCTTCGAGGCTGAAGTCTCAATATAAGATCTTTCCTGATGATGTCTTATTCTCATATTAGAAATTTCGCTATCATAGCTCATATTGATCATGGAAAATCTACCCTTGCCGATAGGTTGATTGAGTTTTGCAAAGGATTATCTGAACGAGACATGCGCGATCAAGTTCTTGATTCAATGGATATTGAGCGAGAGCGTGGAATTACTATAAAAGCCCAAACTGTGAGACTCTCTTACAAATCAGATGATGGAAAAGATTATATTCTAAATTTAATGGATACTCCCGGACATGTTGATTTTTCTTATGAGGTTTCACGAAGTCTTGCAGCTTGTGAAGGATCCATACTAGTTGTTGATGCTAGCCAAGGTGTGGAAGCACAAACACTTGCTAACTCTTATTTAGCAATAGAGGCTGGTCATGAAATTATTGTTGTCCTTAATAAATCTGATTTGCCAGCGGCAGAGCCTGCTAGGGTTAAAACTCAAATTGAAGAGGTTATAGGACTCGACACATCTGAAGCAATTACTGTTTCAGCTAAAACTGGAAACGGGGTGAAAGATGTTCTAGAGGCTCTTGTAGCTTTTTTACCTCCACCTAAAGGAAATGCTGAAGAAGCACTTGCAGCTATGCTTGTAGATTCTTGGTACGATCCATATCTGGGTATTATAATTTTAGTTCGTGTTAGGAATGGTTTATTAAAGAAGGGTTTGAAAATACGCATGATGGCTGCAGGAACAACTCATATAGTTGAACAGGTTGGAACATTTACCCCTAAACCAATTTCTGTTGATTCTTTAGGCCCTGGAGAGGTTGGATATATCACTGCAGGAATCAAAGAGGTTGCTGATACTCATGTTGGGGATACCATTACACTCGAACGTTCACCGGTAGATCAGCCTTTGGAGGGATTTAAACCAAGTGTCCCCGTAGTTTTTTGTGGTTTATTTCCTGTTGATACTGGAGATTTTCCTCATTTACGTGAAAGTCTTACAAGACTTAAATTAAACGATTCTAGTTTTCAATTTGAGGCTGAGACTTCAGCTGCATTAGGATTTGGTTTTAGATGTGGATTTCTTGGCCTTCTTCATTTGGAAATTATACAAGAACGTTTATCTAGAGAATTTAATTTAGATCTTATTGCTACAGCACCTAGTGTTGTTTATAGAATCCTACTGAGGAATGGAAAAATGCAAGAATTGCACAATCCTGCAGATATGCCTGAAGTAGATAAAATAGAAAATATTGATGAACCTTGGATTCGTTCTACTATAATGGTTCCAGAAAACTATCTTGGTTCAGTCTTAAAGCTATGTGAAGAACGACGAGGAAAGCAAACAAATTTAACTTATTCAGGATCACGAGCAGTTATTGAATATGCACTTCCTTTAAATGAAGTAGTTTTTGATTTTTATGATCGTTTAAAATCAATTTCATCTGGCTATGCTAGTTTTGACTACGAATTATCTAATTATGATAAAGGTGATTTGGTACGCGTAAATATTCTTGTCAATGGAGAGCCTGTTGATGCTCTTTCTACCATTGTTTTTCGTGGACATGCTGAATCAAGAGGAAGAATTCTTTGCGAACGCCTTAAAGATCTTATTCCAAGACAATTATTTCAGATAGCAATACAAGCAGCTATTGGAGGTAGAGTTATCGCACGTGAAACTGTGAAAGCGTTGAGGAAAGATGTGACAGCTAAGTGTTATGGAGGTGATGTTACACGAAAGAGAAAGCTTCTAGAGAAACAAAAGGCTGGGAAGAAACGAATGCGACAAGTTGGTAGGGTTGAAATACCTCAAGAAGCATTCATTGCAGCTCTGCGTATGAGTGATGATTAATCAAACTTTAAAGCTTACGATTTCGGAAAAATAATTGAAGAAACGCACCAATAATTAGAAGCGCTGGCCATGCTGGAAGATTAAATATAGTGATTAACAATGGATCCCATAACCAAGGAGTTCCTAAGAATTCCTCTCTCTCTACCCATATTTTAATACTTGCAAATGTTCCTGGATGAACATCAGTCCATAGATTTCCGAAAGATAACATTTGATAATTTCCTGTATCAGCACGTACAGATAGTTCTGCTGAGCCAGCCAAGAGAGCCATCAAGAGAATTACCCAACTAAGAATACGTCCTAAAAGCATAGTTAGAGGCTAATCCTTAACGGTTGATAATGCTATTAAGATCTGCACTAACACATCCGTCGTAATGCTTGTAAATGCAATTCTTGCACTTCGTATGATCAGAGGTTATACCTTGGTCTGGAGGCTTTTTTCATGTCAACGAAATTTAATTCGGATATTAGCAATTCAAACATAGGTGTTTTGTTAAGAAGAATCGTAAAATCTATGCGAGATAGGGCAAAACCTGAATTAAATGCAATTGATATTGACATAAAACATTACTTTGGTTTGATGTCGTTGTTCCAGGAAGATGGAATAAATCAACGTGAGTTTGGCAAAAAACTAGATTTTCCTGAATATCTTACTAGCCGGTATATAGATTCACTAGTCGATTTGGGATTTGTAGAACGTCGTCCTGATCCGAACAGTCGGAGGGCATTTCTTGTGTATCTTACCAAGGAAGGACGTGCAAAAGCTGAACTCCTCCCTGAAATTAGAAGACGAATTCATGGAGAATTGTTTGGCAATCTGACGAAGGCTGAATATCAACAGCTAAAGAAACTTCTTCAAAAGGTTGTGGATTAAAACTATTTTTGATTAGCATTGTTATAAGGTCTGCAGTTCATAGAAGGGTTGTATATAAATTAGGAGAGGTGGCCGAGTGGCTGAAGGCGCACGCTTGGAAAGCGTGTATACGGGAAACCGTATCGAGGGTTCGAATCCCTCTCTCTCCGCCAGGATTCCAACGTGTGATGTAAGTGTATGGTCCTAGGAGATTGAGATAAGAACTTCTGTGGAAAAATTTTAAAATAATATGTAAAATAATTTATTGGAGATTTTCAAAATCTTAATAAATTTATGGATTTGATGGTGAATTAACTATGGAATTATTAGGACGAATTCGTGACCTAAGATTCTCTTTTATGATCATTACTATTTTATCTTTAGTAATTGCTTTCACTTACTTTTTTGGAGGTTTTGAGTTGAAGGACTCTGAACAGAGAGATCTCGTAATTTTAGATAATGATAAAGCTGATAAAGAGATTTCTGAATCTCTAGTATTAGAAGTGCCTGAAGGTTTTCCAGAGTATTTAGTTCCTGTAGTTTTAGATAGAGATAAAACCATTGGTAATGGTTTTAGATAGATAATAAAATTTGTATTCTTAGTATAATAAAAAATGTACAATGTTAGAAATACGCCCGTAGCTCAGTGGATTAGAGCAGCGGACTTCGAATTCGCAGGTCAGAGGTTCGAATCCTCTCGGGCGTGCCATTGTTATCTAAATTATGAAATACAAAATATTAGTTTAAAGTAGATTGTAAAAAAATCAGCTTTAAGTGGAATTGTTAAATATTTAGCAGTTGTTGGGCTTATTGTTAATGTGTATTTAGAATGATAATATTAATTAATAGGGGGGTAAATTATGACAGATAAAATGGTTAATGGAATACTCTTTATAATTGCTGGTCTCGGTTCAATGGCTGTTTATATCCTTCTAGGCGATACAGGTCTTCTAGATAAGGGGCATACAGAAAAAATTGCAGCTTATACATTGGTTACTATCCCACTAGCTTTTATGATGACAAGGAATGTTGATAGAAATACTTTCATTGACGCTGGGTTACTATTAATAGTTGTTGGTTTGAGTATGGGGCTTGTTTCAGATGCTATAAATAGTGCAGAAATAAGTGCTGAATCTAATTTAATTGGAGAGGCGATTGCTTGGACAGGTTGGTCTATTATGTTTCTTGGAATATCCATAACTGGATTAGGATATTTACGAACCAGCCTTTTCCCTAATTGGCTATCGGGTTTATTGTCACTTACCTCCTTTGTAATGTTTGCTTGTATTGCTATCATGAGCCCTGAGCAGTTATCAAACAACGGAATGATGATTGTGTTACCCTTATGGATGATTAATAGCCTAGTTTGGGTTATCTTGGGCATATTTACTATAAGAAGAACAGCGTTGGATTAGAGCAATCGTTTCAATTACAAAATGATTTATCTAGAGCTACTTTTTGATTTTCGGAAATCCAAAATCAGTCAATAGTTATTTATTATTTTATGGCAATGATTAAGAGAAATTTCCTAAAGGGTAATTATCTGGATACTTTAATTTTATCCATTCTTTAACTCCAGGGTGGTCGTTTACATTATTACAAATTTTTTTTAAATAAGGTAAGTTCTTCAGCATATCTGTTGGAAAGTAATCAATAGTTCCAGAGCTTAGCCAGCCTAGGAACCTCCAAATGGCTATGTCAGCAATAGAAATTTTATTGCCCACAAACCAGTTATTGTTATCATCTAATAGATCTTCTAAGAATTTTACTTTCCTTAATAATGGACCATTATATAGCTCTTCCCGAATGAATTTTTTATTTTCTTCTTCAGATAATTCTGAGTTTGAAATTTCCATTTTTTCGGATACCGAGCTACTGAATTTCATTTTACGAACCAATAAATTACTATTGCTGATCAAGTCTGTGATATCAGAGGCCATATCAATAACTTGATCTACTAAAGCAGCTTCAACATCATTATTTGTTGGATATAAATTGCTTTGTTTTCCGCAAAATCTTGATATTCCTCCTGTTTGACAAATACTTTTACCATCAACAATTATACAAGGGAGCTGTCTAAATGGAATTATAGTTCCATCGTAAAGTTTTCCTTTCTCCCTAACTTCCATGAACTCTTCGCGATTTATCCTTAAATCTTCATATTCAATATTTCCCAAAAAGAGTGATATTCTGCCGATTTCTGCCCGCCAAAAGGGAACATTAATATATATAAATTTGATGTTCATTTTTGAAGTATTCATTTCTATAAAATTGGCTTTCAATAATTAATTTGTGGTCAACAAATTAATTTTAAAGCACTTGGCTAAGGAAAAGTTTAGGTCTATCTGATTGGGGGT
>CAZHAN010000002.1:0-22107 GCA_964530575.1 uncultured Rhizobiaceae bacterium
GGCAACCCAACTAGCCCAAGGCTGATTTAGATAAAATGAGCCAATAAATAATGGGATTACTATTATTCTGGAGAAGGTAAGTATCAATGGAAGAGAATATATCATATAGTTTTCTTATATATTTTTATTATATCAATCTTATTAGTTTGTTTCATCCTTTTGAATGAAAATGAATGTAGATCAGATTTGCAAGATGTCCTGAAATTCCTTTAACTTGAGTTAAGTCTTTAAGTCCAGCATTTGAAACAGCTTGAGCTGATCCAAAATGATTTAATAAGGCTCTTTTCCTGGCAGTTCCTACTCCAGATATTTCATCAAGCACTGATTTTCTCAATTTTTTTGATCTTTGATTTCGGTGAGCTTCTATTGCAAAGCGATGGGATTCATCGCGAATTCTCTGGAGAAAGAACAATAAAGGATCATCTTTATCAAGCTGGAGGTATTTTGTTGCACTCAAATACAATTTTTCTCTTCCTAAATTCCTCTGTTTGCCTTTTGCAATTGATACTAAAGGTATTCCAGTTATTCCTAGCTCTTCAAATATCAGTTCAGCTTCAGAAAGATGACCGGCTCCACCATCAATTATTACAAGATCTGGCCAAGTCCCTAACTGTTTTAATTCAGACTCTTTAATCAAGCGGGAAAATCTTCTAAATAAAACCTCCCTCATCATACCATAATCATCTCCAGGTGTAATTTCGTTATTTTTAATATTGAATCTTCTGTATTGATTTCTAAGAAAACCACTTGATCCAACAACAATCATTCCTCCTACAGGGCTAGATCCGGAGATGTGGCTATTATCATAGACTTCAATTCTTTCAGGAGGACTTTCAAGTTGCAATTTTATTGCGAGTTCATCGAGAAGTTTTCGTTGTGACGCACTTTCCGCCATTCTTCTGTTTAGTGCCTCTAGGGCATTTACTTCTGCATGAAGTATCAATTCTTTTTTCTTGCCCTTTATCGGAATATTTAAACTTACCTTATATTTGGTTTGTACGCTTAGTGCAGATTCAATTAGTTGAATATTATTAATATTTTTTGAAAGTAAAATAATTGGTGGAGGCAAATGTGATTCGTAAAACTGTCCTAAAAAGGCTTCAAGAATAACATCAGAGGGTAACCCTTTGGTGTGTGATGGAAAGTATGCACGGTTACCATAGTGTTGTCCTGAACGGAAAAAAAATACTTGAACACATGACTGATCTGCCTGTTGTGATATTGCTATCACATCAGCATTATTTAAAACGTCAGTATTTATTCCTTGTTTCGCTTGAATTTGGGTCAAGGCATTAATGCGATCTCTATATATAGCAGCATTTTCATAATCTTGAAGTTTACTAGATTTTTCCATTTTATCCGAAAGATCTCTTTGGATATTGGAACTTTTTCCTGCAAGAAATTTTTCAGTCTGATCAACAATGATCTGGTAAGCCTCTGAAGCGATATAACCAACACAAGGTGCGCTACAGCGTTTAATTTGATATTGTAAGCATGGACGGGATCTTCCAGAAAAAATGTTATCTGTACAATTTCTCAATGGGAATGCTTTTTGTAAAATTTTTATTGTTTCGTTCACTGCTGTAACTGATGCGAACGGGCCAAAGTATTTTCCTTTCCTTGTCTTGGCACCTCGGTGTTTAGTAATTTGAGGCCATGGATGGTCTTTGGTAATAAGTATGTATGGAAAAGATTTGTCATCTCTTAACAGGATATTAAATCTAGGTTTAAGTTTTTTAATTAGATTTGATTCGAGCAGTAAGGCTTCAACCTCTGTATGGGTAGTTACAAATTCCATACTTGCTGTTGCAGCAACCATGTTTCTCATTCTTAAATTTAATCCATTTTTTTTAGTATAAGTAGTTACTCTTTTTTTAAGGTTTTTTGCCTTTCCTACGTAAAGGGGAATGCCATTTTTATCTAACATTCTATAAACCCCGGGTTGATTTGGGAGAGTTTTTTGGTATTCCTTGATCAAGTTATCCCCAATAAGGGGATATTTTGAATTATCCAGAGAAGTATTTTTTTTAATTAATTTTGCCAATTTTCTAGCTATCAATTTTATTTTTTTCAGTTTTATAAATTCAATATGATACTAATCCACTATTTTGGTGGATAAGCTTGTGGATAACATTGTTTTGCGAAGTTTGTTTTTTGAGAATTCTGCGACTTCTCGGCATTTGCATATAAATTAGGCAAAAAACATAAGTAATTGAATTTTCAGATATAAATAAAGTCAAGTCGTGATTAGATTGACGTGCTGGCAAAATAACCAACCTTATTGGGATGAAAGAGTAGAGTGTAGCTATTGGTGTGCACAACATCTTAAGCAATTTCAAGAATTTGGATCAATGTTACTATCTATGATTATTTCAGCTCCAACGCCCTCAGCTTCAGTTACTGCGTTTAGTTTTTGGACTGAAACGGTCACTTTTTTAACATTATTTTCCTCAAGACAAAGATTACCAATTTTTTCAACTAAGGTTTCAACTAAGTTGAAATGTCCTGAATTTAGTAATTTATGGATATTAGCTATAATATCATCATAGGAAACTACTGAATCAATTTCATCAGAACTTGGCTTAGATCGCATTTCCATTGTTACATCAATTTTAATTTTTTGTTCTTTATTCTTTTCGTGCTCATAAATTCCAATGCTGGCAGGCAACACCAATCCCTTTATGAGGAGTTTATAAGAACTTTTTCTGCTCATTCCTTAATTCCTATTGAAGTATTTGATAAGTGCTGACCCGAATCAACCGCAATCATTTGGCCAGTTATTGCAGGTGTATTTATTAAAAATTTGATAGCTGAGACTACATCCTTAACATCAACTTTACGGCCAAGCAGTGTGTTATTGGCTTGGGCTAAGAAGTGATTTTCTGATTGTCTTTCGCTTGGAAAGACGGGTCCAGGACCAATTCCATTTACACGGATTTTAGGTGCAAGTTCGATAGCCATAGTTTGAGTTAAGGTCCAAAGCGCAGATTTAGAAATTGTATATGAGGTAAATCCTGATGATAAATTCCAAACACGCTGATCAAGCATGTTAATTATATTTCCTTCAATCTTAGGTGGAATCATTGCGGAGAATTTTTGGGAAAGAATAAAAGGAGCATGAAGATTAATTTCTAAATGACGATTCCAAGTTGTTGAGCTAGCTGTAGAGACAGAATCATTTTCAAATGCCGATGCATTATTTACTAAACAAGTTAGGGGGGAACCTAATAGATTAGTGGACTTATCAATTAATAAACTAGTTTCTTTTTCTTGAGAAAGGTCAGCTTTAATAGCAACTGCCTTACCCCCAGATTCATTTATTTTTTGAACTGCGCCTTGGGCCTTTAGCTCTGAATTAAGATAATGAATGACTATGTTCCAGTTATTCACAGCAAAAAATTCCGCTATTGCATGACCTATGCGGTCTGCACCACCAGTAATTAAGACTGAATTAGTATTTTTCATGGTTTTATTAATTTAAAAAATTAGTTTCTAAATAAATTGTGATCCTAAATAAATTATATATATCGTTATAAATATTATACCCCCCAACTTTCCAATAGTTTGGGATTTGATTGAATAAGGAACAATCAATAGTGAAATTCCAATCATGGCCAGTATATCAAATTTTATGTTGTCGAAGCCAGTTTCTATTGGGAGTACAATTGCAGTAATTCCTAATACTCCTAAGATATTAAACAAATTACTTCCTATTATATTTCCAACCATTAGGCCTGGATTTTTTTTGTGTGCTGCTACTAAAGCTGTAGTAAGTTCAGGCAATGATGTTCCTACTCCAATCATTGCGACTCCAATGACTTTCTCTGTTACCCCAATCTCCGTAGCAATTTGAACCGCTGCGGGAATTAGGATATCTGATCCCGCCCAAAGAGCAGCAATTCCTACAACCACAATAATTAAGTCAAGTAGTACCGATTGAGAGTTGTGATTAGTTTGATTTACCTCTATCTCAACTATTCTTTTACTTTTCCTAAGTTGATATAAGGAAATGAAGTAAACTAAAAGCAGAGAAAACATTATTAATCCATCCCAACGGCCTACTTCTCCATCAATCAATAATATTAACAAGACTATTCCAGAGAAAATCATTAGGCTTGTTTCTATGGTGATATTGGTGATTTTTGAACGGGAAGAGTAAATTGCCGCTGGGAGCCCAAGACATAGTAATATGTTTGTTATGTTACTGCCTACGATCGTTCCTAATGCTATTCCACTAGATCCTGCAATAACCGATTCAAGGCTGACAAATAACTCTGGTGCTGATGTTCCAAATGCAACGATTGTTAAACCAACAACAATCTGAGATAAGCGAAAATGGCTTGCGATAGATATAGAACCTCGAACAAGTAACTCACCGCCAGAAATTAGGATAATCAAACCAATTAATAATTCAGCATAGATCATTTACTTGCCCACAGTTCTTATTAAAATATATAATCAATATAAGCTTAATGAAATATTCATATTTCAAATCAATCCAACTAAAGAGTTATGGCGTATAAGGTACTACTTGCAATAAAGAAATTATATAAAAATGTATATTAAACCTTATCGTGCCTGGGAATTGCCTGAAAGTTCTGTAACAAGAAAGTCTGACTTTTTGAGTCGTCGCTCCTTTATGAAGGCTGGGGTGGGGGGGTCTTTAATGTCTGCGGTATCAATGTCAGGTCTTTCTTTGGGGATTGGTCAGGTTCAGGCAGAAAACCAACCTAAATTACCTACTTATCCATTGGATCTCAATCCAATATTTACAGTTGATAGAGCGCTAACTCCTAAGAAAATTGCTAATACATATAATAATTTCTATGAATTTGGCTCATCAAAAAATATATGGAAAAATGCTCAGAGTTTAGTCACCCATCCCTGGGAAATAAGAGTTGATGGCCTTGTAGAAAGAGAATTTACTGTTGATGTTGATGATTTAATTTCAAGAATGCCATTGGAAGAAAGAATATATAGATTACGCTGTGTAGAGGGCTGGTCAATGACTATTCCTTGGAGCGGTTTTCCTATGAAAAGATTTGTGGATATGGCAAAGCCTTTGGCTTCTGCAAAGTACGTTCGTTTAGAGACTTTTAATGATAAGGATATGGCCCAAGGTCAACGTCAATTCTGGTACCCATGGCCTTATGTTGAAGGTGTAACGATGGCTGAAGCCACAAACGATTTAGCTTTCATTGTGACGGGTGTATACGGCGAAGCTTTGCCTAAACAGCATGGTGCTCCAATTAGAGCCATGTTTCCTTGGAAGTATGGATTTAAGTCTGGAAAGTCAATAGTTAAATTTACATTTACTGATCAGCAACCGATAAATTTTTGGCAAGCGCTTCAAGGGAACGAATACGGTTTTTGGGCAAATGTTAATCCAGATGTTCCACACAGAAGATGGAGTCAAGCAACAGAGCGAGTCATTGGTGAAGATGTGCGTATTCCAACAATGATTTTTAATGGATACAGTGAGTTTGTTTCAGATATATATAGAGGGATGGAGAATAAAAATATCTGGTTCTAGAACCTTTATATTAATTTAAAATGAATCCAAGACGCTTCAGCTCTGATCTTGCTGCTGAGTATGCATAAGATCTAGGATTGTCAATCAACAATGTTTCTTTAAAAAATTCAATTGCTTCGAATTCTTCTCCCTCTAGTATTTTATATGTTCCTAAAAAGAATTTGGCCGATGCTTCATCATTTAGATTTGAAAAATTATTTAGTTGAGATGATGCTTCATCGAAGGTTATTTCATTCAGAAAAAGAGATAGCAAAACATTAGTCCAAAATGAATTATCCCCTTCTGTTTGTGGTGTCTGAGAGGAATTTAAGTTTTTTCCTGAACGTAAGGATGTCACCAGAGCCCAAAGAGACCATTGTTTTGAGTTTATTGGCTGTAAAGTTGCAACCTTAGAAAAATCTTTACTGGATAATTCAAACTCTCCTAAGTCAAAATATAAAGATGCCCGCTCAAGAATAGCTTCGGTAAAATTAGTTTTATTAACAATTGCTGATGTAAGGTCATCTAAAGCTAATGAAGGTGTGCCTTTCTTCACATAGGCTAATGCCCGATTAAGCAGTGCGGACGGATAAGAATTATTTATTTCTAAAGCTCGGCTAAATGAAACTATAGAGCTTTCAATTAGTCCTAACTTGTATTGAGTAACCCCTAAATTGTTAAATATTAAATGGTCGTTTGGAGACAATTGAGATGCAAGCTCAAAATCTTTTATTGAAAGTTCGAGTTGATCTAACGAAGCAAGAGCCATGCCTCTAATGCTTAAGGCTTTGGAAGATTTTGGCATTCTTATTATTGCTTGATCAAGATCCTCAATAGCCTGATTTATATTATTAAGTCTTAGATTAGCTATTCCTCGGTTTAGATAGGCTTGTGGGTAATTTTGATCCAACTCAATTGTCCGATTAAGATCAGAAATAGAGGAATCATATTTGTTAATTGTAAGAAAAATTAAACCTCTTTCAAAGTATGCTTCAGGTGTAGGCCTAATACCTATAGACGTTGTTAAATCTGATATAGATTTATCTAAATCACCAATTAATTTATATGATGCTGCACGGCTGAAAAACGCGTCTGTTGAGGTTTTATCGAGTTTAATTGCCATCGAAAAATCATCAATAGCAGAATTCAGATTTATTTCTCTATCAGCCGGAGTGGGGGAATTTATTGATTGGTTATAAAAAGCTTTCCCTCTATTTATGTATGCAGTAACTGATTTAGGATTAATTTCTATAACTTTATTAAAATCTGCAATTGCCCATATATAAAGCTCTTTTGATAAATAGAATTGTCCTCTGCTTTCATGTGCTGGTAAATATTGATTATTCAAGAGAATTGCATAATTAAAATCATTTAAAGCTCCATCTTCGAGGTCGGCTGCAATAAAAACTCTTCCTCGAGCAACATAAACAGCAGGGTCATTAGGAAATGCATTGACTAGAATTAGATGATCAGCTAGGGCGAGCGAGAATTGCTCATCTGCAAATAATGCTGATGCACGATTTTTAAGAAATTTTAAGTTTGATGGTTCATCAGACAGTGCTTTATTAAAATCCCTTAACGCACTACGAGCTTTCCCAAGCTTCATATAATTTTTTCCTCTGGCAAAATAGTAATAAGGGAGAGGGTTTAATTGTATTGATTGATCAAAATCTTGTTGAGCATTCTCAAAATTTTCTTTTTCATAATAATCTAGACCTCGTGTATAAAATGCTTGTGCAGATTCAGGGCTGTACTCTATCCAATTGCTGTGATCTAAAATGGCCTTTTCAATTTCACCATATAATCTGTATGCGTTGCCTCTTCCTTGGAGGGCCTCTAAGTTTTTTGGATTATTTTCAATAATCTTTGTGTATACGTTTATGGCTTCAACATATTTTCCCATCCTCCCTAAAAGCGCTCCTTGGTTAAGCAATGCTTCAATAAGTGAAGAATCTAAATTTGCTGCTGTAGTGAAGTCATCTAAGGCTAAATTATTTTTTCCAAGACGTAGATACACATTTCCACGAATTACATAAATATTTGCGTAGTTAGGATTTAATTCTATTGCTCTTTCGAGCTCTTTGAGTGATTCGTTAAATGATTCAGATTCTCTTAAAACTATTGCTTTTCCTATAATAGATTCAAGGTGATTAGGATTTATCTTGAGAGCAGAATCAAACATTGGAAGCGCCCAATCGTGCCGATTTTTAATGATCCATATTCTTCCTCGTTGGTACCAAGCATCAACAAAGTTTGGATCCATCCTCACTGCATATTGAAAATCAGCATCTGCTCGATCCCAAATACCGGCTTTAGAGAAAACTGTTCCCCGATTATAGTGCGCAATTGCATCCGAGGGGCGTAGTACGATTACTTCAGTAAAATCATCATGAGCTTTACCAAATTCTAATATAGATAAATATGCATGACCCCTTCCAGTCAAAGCAGTTGCAAGACTTTCTGGGCTTAGTGAATTTGAATTTATGGCTAAATTAAAATAATCAATAGCAGTTTGGAATTCTTCATTGCTTAGTGCTTCATCACCATTAATAATTTCTTGAATAGGATCCGCATTAGCATGAGATAATATTGGATTAATTAATAAAATAGTTAGAAAGATTAATAATAAATTAATATTTCTTAGGTTTGTTTTTCTTTTAAAGGGCAATGAGTAAACCATAACTATACTGAATTTACATAAAAGATTGATGTTTATCTTGCAGCCTCCCAGGCTGCATTAATTTTTCTAGCTTTTCGAAAAGCTTCGGTAGATTCCTCAGTTCTTCCTACAGCATTTAACATTTGGGCATAGCCGGCATAACTTACAGATTGTCGTATATGATTAGGACCAAGAGCTAATTCCCACTCAAGAACTACCTCAGAAAATAGTTCAAGGGCCTCATCGGTTTTACCAGAATCAAAAAGCATTGTTGCTAAATATTCCCTTAAGGTCACAGTTCGTGGATGTAAATTACCAATTGAATCACTCATTATTGAAATAGCATTTAGATAAAGTTCTTCTGCTCTATCATAATTTTTTTCTGCTAAATGAATTCCTGCTAGAATTGGGTATTGATGCATTAATTCAGAGTTATTCTCTCCATAGAGAGATATATGAAGAGCCAGCCCTCTTTCCATCACAATGGCTGCTTCTTTACTTCTTCCCACCGCATGCAGTGTAGGACCAAGGACTAAAAGGGTAGTAAATAATCTCGGATCATCGTCAGAAAAATTTAGATCAGCTATCTCAAGAGCTTTAAAATAATTTTCTAAAGCAAGTTCAGTCTGCGCCACGCCATAAGCTATTCCAGCTGCTTTCATAATCAGATTCCATTCTTCATCAGAATTCTGGGAATTAGCATAGCTCACAGAAAGAAAGTTTGTTAAAGCAACAAAAATTATTAAACGGAGAAATTTAAAACAATTTAAAATTAATTTATTCATATTTTTTCAGTAAACTAAAGAAGTAATCATCAAAATAAGTTAGAAATTCAAACTTATTATATTTATTACATTTTTATACATAAATTTCCAATCATTCTAAAAAATTTAACTGGAATGTTTTTTGATTTATTTAATTTTATTATTAGCTATAAAATTTTCTGCTTCCAATGCTGCCATACAGCCAGTTCCAGCTGCCGTAACTGCCTGTCGAAAAATAGGATCCTGAACGTCTCCAGCTGCGAAAACACCAGGTACGTTGGTGGCAGTCGAATCGCTACCGGTGATTATATATCCATCTTTATCCATATCAATTTTTCCCTTAAATAAGTCAGTTGAGGGATCATGCCCAATAGCTACAAAAAAACCATGGACTGGAAGAATTGACAATTTTTCTGTTTTGCTGTTGCGTATCTTGATACTATTAACTCCTGGGGGGTCTAAATCCCCAATCACTTCTATAGCTTCTGAATTCCAGATGAATTCAATTTTTGGATTTGAAAATAGTCGATCTTGAAGGATTTTTTCAGCACGTAGTTCATCTCTACGATGAATGAGAGTAACTTTTTCTGCATGATTAGTTAAATACAAGGCTTCTTCGGCAGCGGTACTACCACCCCCAACTACGGCTACTTCTTTATCTTTATAAAAAAATCCATCACAAGTTGCACAAGCTGAAACCCCAAAACCTTTAAATTCTTCTTCGCCAACAATATTTAGCCACCTTGCTTGTGCACCAGTGGCAATGATAAGTGATTCAGAGATGTATTGATTTCCTGAATCTCCAGTCATCACATATGGTCTTTCTGAAAGATTTACATCAATAATTAAGTCCTCAATCAATTCTGTACCTACCGATCGAGCCTGAGACTCCATTTGCTCCATTAGCCAAGGCCCTTGAATTATATCTGCAAAACCTGGATAATTTTCAACATCTGTGGTGATGGTCATTTGTCCGCCTGGCTGCATTCCTTTAACAAGTATTGGCTTTAAATTTGCTCGTGCTGCATAGACAGCGGCAGTATAACCCGCAGGACCGGAGCCAATAATGAGAACCTTTGAAGTTCGGTTGGTCAAAACATTTACCTCAAAAAAGAAGAATAGAGCATGTATTTAAGCTGATGTATAAATATAGGCAAGCGAACACTTAAACTAAAAAAAATTATTTTCAAATTAATAATCTTAGAAGCCAAACATGTGGTCAATAGAAAATGCTTGATTAGTTTTTAAGCCATGATAGCCAAAAATTCTACATGTTTTATCACGTACTAGAATATAACCATTGGTTCCAGCTTGCTTTAGAGTTGTTGAAGTGAAAATTTCATCTACAGTCCAAAAAACAGAACCTCCACAAGGTATATTTATATTTTCTTCAGCAACAGTTTTGCCATTGTTGGAAATTAAGGACAGAGTTGTTTCTGACCTTGGATGCCAGGTCTTAGATACAGGATATATTAGGTGACAAAATGTAGAGGTAGATTCTGGGCCAATTCTTAAGAAAAGCCTTGTACTTAGTCCGGGCGGAGCACCGGCATAGGATTGTGGTTCATTTTTATAAGTATTTAATGTGTTATAAATATGTGAACCAAAGCTTGTTTCAGAAATATGTCCAGTAACAATATCTTCATACCTAGCAATTGCGTGAATCCACCCGTCTACATCTCCATCTTCTGTAAAGTCATATAATAATTCTAAATGTCCAAAACTATTAAGTTTATTATTAATTAATTTATTCACATCAACTGCAAGGGCATGATCACGTCTAAAGCAACCAAGTGGTTCATGGGAAATTTTTTTTCCTTCAGGATTCAAAGCAATCATCCCAAGGGATGTGTTGTTTTGATTCCTACTCATGGGAGTTGGAAGAATTATTGTATTATATTGATCTGTGGGAAGGATAGGCATGGGCAAAATAAAACCCTTTCCGAAAAGCTCACCAAGGCTTTTAATTTTTGTGTCATGAACTAAATCAGTTCGTTCAACATTAACGTGTGCAATACGATTGCGATCATTTTTAGAAATTTCATATCTTGGTCTTACGAAATGACGTCCTGCTTGAATTTCTATTTGCTTTGGCCACTTAATTTCAGGGAGCAAGGAACCAATATCTAACGCTTTTGTTGCAAAAGGTGGAATACTTTCATCTAATTTTGATGTTATGTTTGACCCCATTACATTGAAACTTACGCTGCCTGCTGGGATTTCCATTGGATGCGAATTCTGGATCCATAATGTAACTTGCTCATTATCGTCTGGAGCTGGTAGACCTGCATAATAATCTGCTGGCCAAGCATTAGCATCATGCGTTGTTGATAGCTTTGAATTATTATGACCAATAATATCTAGGGCATATTTAACTATATCATGTCCATTTATTCTGATGGCATGGATAAATAAAGATCCAATAAAGTTATTTAGATTAAATTGTTCCTGAACAATCCGGCTATCAATTTCAAATCCTCCATTTGGGGGAGGCAAGCTCTCTTCCCATTGTGCTAGTACTGTTCCAGATTGATCAAATAGACTTAACCATAATTTTGCGTCAGGAGAATTATATCCTCCCCAATAGTTCGCAGATTTAATGATTGTATGGGTATTTTCATCTTCACGAAACAAAGCAAAATTTGTAGCAAAATTTAAAGGATCAAGATAGTTTCGTTTGTTGCTTAGCCAAGATTCCTCTATTCGAATATTATCAAAACTAAAATATGAGAATTTAGATTTAGTATGAGACTTTATCTGATCAAGTAATTTAGTTGAGTCAAATGATGCAATAAAAATACATCCATCTTCTGGAATAATTAATTCTGATATTGGTTGAGTAATTTTTCCTAAAATTGTTTTATCTTTATCAAGAAAATTTTGGACAAATATATTTGTAATATTACAGGAAGATATATTGTAAAATGAATCGAAAAGTTCTAGTGAATTTTCTGGATCTATAATAATTAATTGCTCTTTTTTCTTTAAATTATTAACTAAGTCGATAGCTTTCTCAGCGGTAATGGGATGGCCAAGCGCTTTAAATAATGTGATGCCAAAGCTACGGTCACCCTCATGTCTGAATGTTTCAATAGGAAGTGCCATATTCTAACCAAAAGGGTTTACTTGTTTAAGAAACGAAGAAAAGCGGTGACGAGTTAATTCCCTTTTATGAGCAGAGGTACTTGTCATCCAATTTATTTGGATGGATTTTCTTTCACCTTCAAAAGGTTCGTGTCCGTGAAAAGATTTATCTGAGCGACGAAAAGCAAGTAATGTTCCCGCTTTAGGTGATATTTCTTCAGTAAAATCAGATATATCTGTTCCGCTTTTCAATATGCGCAATCGCCCTCCATCCTCTTCCCAGCCAGAATTTAGGTAGATCAGAATAGTGATAATTTTGCTTATAGAATCCGTATGTATGGAACCATCGTTAATATGACACCGGCCTCGCATAGTGAATAGTTTAGGTTTTCCCCTCAATTGAGTGCTAAAAATATCTGCAATTATGGATTCAAAATCCTCTCCATCCAATTCTTTTACAAAATTTTTGAAAACTAACCCTCCGTTACTGGAACTTAAAGGGAAAAGCCCAGTTTTAGTGATCCTAGGGAAGTCCCGTGTTACAATATCTAATACATCTGGATTAATAAATTCCTTAATAACAATATGTTCATAGGGAAAATGTTGAAGATTAGCAGCTAATAAATTCTGTTTATTAATAAATTCCATTAATTTTCCAATGGTATGCTATTGATGGTTTAATTTAAGTAATTCTTTAATCTTTTCCGCAACAATTGGGGTATCATTTATTTTGTTATATGACCATGATTCAATCTTTCCTTTGAATGGCCTAGTAATTCCATCTGCTCTTAGTTGATTGTGAAAGAGCTGAAACTTATTATTTCCACCTGGGAGATCAAATACGTAAACTGGTTTCCCGGTTGAAATAGCTTCCGAAGTCATAGATACCGAATCAGATGTTATAATGATAGCATCTGCAAGACCCAGAAACCCAAAGTATGGGTTTGGAGGCAATCCGTCCCAAACTATTGACCTGTGTTCCTTAAGAGAATCTTTAAGAATTTTCTCATTTATTTTACCAGTTCTACGTGATGAGGTAAGAAGGATGCCTACACCATTTTCTGCTAAATGAGACAATTTATTTCCCAGATTTTCTGCCTCCTTCACACCAAAATGATATGTTTTGTTACTTCCTCCAACCAGAACAGCAACTAATGGACGTGGAAGAGATTTTGTTTCAGTCTCGAATTTTTTTGCAGCTTGAGACATTAGATCTGGAGTGACCCTGTGAAGGGAGCCAGTAGTGGAAATTATGTTTTCCCCAGTTAATCCATCATGTTTTGGAGGGATAATTAAATCAAAATATTTTGATGGAACCCCAGGATTCTGAATATGGACTCCAAAAGTAAAGCCTCTGGAGAGTTTTTTTATTTTCATTGCAGGTCTAACACTCATTCTTCCACTAGAAATTAATAATTTTGGCCAAGGTGGGATTATTTGATCGCTATCAGGGCCAAGAGATGAAAGAGGAGCTAGCCATAGAGTAGGGGGTAGCCAACGCCAGGGTACTCTAGGGTATATTCTTTTTATTTGGATATTAAGCCCAATTGCTTCTGCAAGACCTAGGCACTGATTTTCCATACCAGGTTTGCCGTCGGTTAATATCCAGCAGGAGTGTTTAATAATTTCTGTCACAGATAAAGATCAGTCTTTAAGGAAAATATAGTCAAAATGAGTATAGTAAATTAAAAATTAGTCATTCTTTATACTAGTCGGTGTTAAATAATAATCAATTTTGGTTTAATTTCCTAACTATGGCAGTGGAGAGGCCGTTTGTGCAAATATTGCTTTTTGAAATTTTCTTTCGCAATTCTGGAAATTTTCTTTCGCCTGTGAAACTATGTTCATAGGTGTGATAGGGGGTAAATATCATGGGGAAGATAAAAATTGATAGTGTGGACGTTAGCATTCTTAAGCATCTTCAAGATGATGGCAGAATTACTAATGTTAAATTGGCTGAAAATGTAGGTATATCACCTCCTCCTTGCCTTAGGCGGGTTAGGGCCCTTGAGAAGGGGGGGCTTATCAGGGGATATCATGCTGATATCGACTCTTCTGCTATGGGCTTTGGTGTTAAAGTATTTGCACAGGTTGGTTTAAATAGTCAGGCAGAGAGCGATCTTGTGGCTTTTGAAAATAGGGTTAGGGGGTGGCCTATGGTTCGGGAGTGCTACATGTTAGCAGGAGAAACCGACTTTATATTGAAGGTAGTTGCCAGAAATTGGGATGACTACCAAACTTGGTTAACTAGCGAGCTCACTTCTGCGCCAAATGTAGATCATGTAAAAAGTTCTCTAGCTATCCGGACATCAAAACACTTGTCTGGCGTTCCTATTACTTCAGAAAAAAGTTGACTTCTTCTTGATTATTTAAAGCGTACAGACAAGATTTCATAGGCCCGAGCTCCACCAGGTGTAATAACTTCAATAGAATCGCCACGTGATTTTCCAATGAGCGCTCTAGCAAGAGGGGACGAGACAGATAATAGGCCAGATTTAATGTCTGATTCATCTGCACCCACTATTTGGTATTCAATCTCTTCGTTAGTGTCTTCGTCTGCAAGTTTTACTTTGGCTCCAAACATAACTTTTCTCCCAGAAAGTTTTGTTGGGTCAATTACTTCAGCTCTTCGAGTTTTATCTTCAAGTTCGGCCACACGGCCTTCAATAAAGCCCTGACGTTCTTTAGCTGCATGGTATTCAGCATTCTCGGAAAGGTCTCCGTGCCCTCGAGCTTCTTCTATTGCCCGAATAACTGCAGGGCGCTCTTCAGTTTTTAAGCGCTTAAGTTCTTCCAGAATGCTATCATAGCCCGCTTGAGTCATGGGCAGTTTTTCAATAGTTGTCACGAGTGATTCCTTGTAAGTAAGAGAAATGCATTGAGTATATTAAGTAAGAATCATATAGATTTTATTAAGTACCACTAACCTTTATTCATAGAGTAAGACTGCAGTGATGCGACTTCAAGAGGGGATGATCTTAAGGAGGCAATGGCATTTACGGCCGCTTTAGCTCCAGCAATTGTAGTATAGTGGGGTATTTGATTGGTCAGGGCGGTTCTCCTTATAGCAAATGAATCATTTATTGCTTGGATTCCTTCAGTTGTATTTATAACTAATTGTACATCACCTTTCTGCATTTTGTCGACGATATGTGGTGAGCCTTGCGCTACCTTATTGATCTGAGAAGTTTTAATACCTTTATTTATTAAATAATTAGCTGTGCCATCTGTAGCAAGAAGAGCAAAGCCAAGTTCTGAAAGTTTTTTTGCAATTAGGGCGACAGATTCTTTGTCGCCTTCTCTTACCGAGACAAATACTGTGCCTTTGTTAGGTAGTTTTATTCCACTTGCTAATTGGGATTTAGCAAAAGCTTTTTCAAAATCTTTATCCAAACCCATTACTTCGCCAGTGGATCGCATTTCAGGGCCGAGGATAATATCTACTCCAGGAAAACGATTAAACGGGAATACTGCTTCTTTAACGGCAACATGATTAGATGGCATTGCAAAATCTCCTAAATCAAAATCTTTGAGTTTTTCGCCTACCATTACTCTTGCTGCAATTTTTGCAATAGGTCGTCCAGTAGCCTTAGCTACAAAAGGGACAGTCCGACTAGCCCGGGGATTAACTTCTAAGATATAGATTTTATTATCTTTCACAGCAAACTGCATATTCATAAGACCAACTACCCCAAGTGAAATTGCTAGCTTTTCAGTTTGTGAACGTAATTTGTTTACTGTAATTTCATCAACTGTGTATGGCGGAAGAGAGCAAGCTGAATCTCCTGAATGAACACCCGCCTCTTCTATGTGTTCCATAATTCCTGCAACAAATACCTTATCTCCATCTGCAATGGCATCAACATCTAGTTCAGTGGCATCTGAAAGATAATCATCAATCAGGATTGGTGATGCTCCAGAAACTTCCACGGCTGCACTCATATACCTTTTTAAGGAATCTTCATCGTGAACTATTTCCATTGCTCTTCCACCCAATACATAGCTTGGTCGGATTACGACTGGATATCCAATAGTTTTTGCGCCTTTTACTGCCTCTTCTTCAGAAGTAACAGTAATATTTTTTGGTTGAGTTAGTTTTAAATCTGATAATAATTTTTGGAAACGTTTACGATCTTCAGCAAGGTCAATAGAGTTAGGAGATGTCCCTAATATTGGTACTCCAGCTGACTCAAGACTATTTGCAAGCTTAAGAGGGGTTTGTCCGCCAAATTGGACATTTACTCCTAAAAGCTCCCCACTTTGTCTTTCAGCGTAAACAATTTCAGTAACATCTTCATGCGTTAGAGGCTCAAAATATAAACAGTCAGAGGTATCGTAATCAGTTGAAACAGTTTCAGGATTACAATTCACCATTACTGTTTTAATTCCGACTTCGCTTAGAGAGTAGGCTGCGTGCACGCAGCAATAATCAAATTCGATTCCTTGTCCTATCCGATTTGGCCCCCCACCAAGTATAATTACCTTACGGCTGTCTGAGCTAAGAGTTTCACTGTCTTGAATATTAGAAAAACCCTCCCACTCATCACTTTCGTATGTTGAATACATGTATGGAGTGAGTGATTCAAATTCACTACCACAAGTGTCTACTCGCTTAAAAACTGGGCGAATATTTAGTTTATGCCTGATTTTTCTAATATCAGACTCGTTAAGTTCAGTTAGCTCTGCAAGTCTTGCGTCTGAAAATCCCATCTGTTTTAAATGTCTGATGCCATCTTTTTTTTCGGGTAGCCCGGAAATTCGTAATTCTTCTTCAGCACAAATGATTTGGGAAATTTGATTGAGAAACCATGGATCTATAGAACTTGCATTATGAATTTCCTCGATAGTACTTTTATTTCTAAACGCTTGTGCAACCCATAGTAGACGGTCAGAGCTAGGATTTCTTAGTTTATTTAGACATTCTTCTGCACTAACATGACTTGAATTAATCGCCTCATTTAATCCTGTGAGTCCCGTCTCCATTGAGCGTAATGCCTTTTGAAGGGACTCTGCGAATGAACGTCCTATAGCCATTGCTTCTCCGACAGATTTCATTGAGGGGCTCAGCCTGTCAGGAGTTCCGGGAAATTTTTCAAATGTAAATCGAGGAATTTTTGTTACTACATAATCGATTGTAGGCTCAAATGAAGCTGGGGTGACGCCAGTAATTTCATTTGTGAGTTCGTCTAAAGTATACCCAACAGCAAGAAGTGCCGCGATTTTTGCAATAGGAAATCCTGTTGCTTTTGAAGCTAATGCAGAGGATCGTGAAACTCTTGGGTTCATTTCAATAACTACCATTCTTCCTGTTTTTGGATGAATGGCAAACTGAACGTTCGAACCTCCGGTTTCAACGCCTATCTCTCGGAGAACATCGATAGATGCATTCCTCATGATTTGATATTCTTTATCTGTAAGAGTTAATGCTGGAGCTACAGTTATAGAATCTCCTGTGTGAACTCCCATGGGATCAATATTTTCAATAGAGCAAATAATGATACAATTATCATTTTTATCTCGAACTACCTCCATTTCAAATTCTTTCCATCCTAGAACAGATTCTTCAACAAGTACTTCTCCAACAACCGATGCATTGAGGGCAAATTTAATTTGTTCTTCAAAATCTTCTTGCTCAGTAACAATTGATGCGCCAGTTCCCCCCATGGTAAAGGAAGGTCGTAATATTGTAGGAAGACCTACCTTGCTTAGGGCCTTATTTGCCTCCTCAACAGAATGAACTGCAACGCTTTTAGGGGAATTTAAACCAATAGAGTCCATTGCTTTACGAAACTCTTCCCTATCCTCAGCTTTTTGGATAGCTGTTTGGTTAGCACCAATCATTTCTACATCAAATTTTTTAAGCACCCCATTTTTTGCAAGCTCCATTGCAACATTTAGTGCTGTTTGGCCACCCATTGTTGGGAGTAAGACATCTGGTCTTTCTTTTTCTATTATTTTCGCAACTACTTCAGGGGTTACTGGTTCTATATAGGTTGCATCCGAAAAGTCTGGATCAGTCATTATGGTTGCTGGATTAGAATTAACTAAAATGATTCTATAGCCCTCTGATCTAAGAGCTCGGCATGCCTGAGTCCCTGAATAATCGAATTCACATGCTTGACCTATTACTATCGGGCCGGCACCAATAATTAAAATAGATTTAATGTCTTTACGCTTGGGCATTAAATTTTTCTTTCCATCATTTGTATGAAACGTTTGAAAAGATAATTGCTATCTTGTGGCCCAGGAGATGCTTCGGGGTGATATTGAACAGAAAAAGCGGATTTATTTTTAATTTGGATGCCTTCTAAGCTGTTATCGAATAAGGAGATGTGAGTTATTTCTGCAGTTGATGGAAGAGTCGATGAATCAACAACAAATCCATGATTTTGACTTGTAATTTCAACTTTTCCGGTTTTTATATCTTTAACGGGATGATTGGATCCCCTATGGCCTAAATGCATTTTTGTTGTTTTTGCACCTAAAGCAAGACAAAGCAGTTGATGTCCTAAACAAATTCCCATGAGGGGAATTTCTTTTTCAAGAATTTTAAGTATTGTTGGTACAGCATATACGCCTGTAGCAGCAGGGTCGCCAGGGCCATTGGATAAAAATATTCCATCAGGTTTTAAGCTAAGAATATATTTGGCAGATGAGGATGCAGGGACAACTGTAATTTCACACCCTAAAGAATTTAAGCTACGAAGAATATTGTGTTTAACTCCATAATCTATAACTATAACTTTATAATTAACCCCTTTGTTATTCTTTAAAATTGTTCCCCATAATTTATCATTCCATCGGTATGGTTCTTTCACTGATACTTCTTTAGCAAGATCCATTCCTTCAAGTCCTGACCATGAGATTGTTTGGTCTAGGGCTTTTGAAAGATCTAGATCACCTGATGGAGAGTGTATTAATGTTCCTTTTGGGGCGCCTTTATCGCGAATAAGTTGTGTAATCATTCGAGTATCAACGTTAGATATTCCTGGAATTCCATGGCTAGTTAACCACTCTCCTAAATTAGATATTGCCCTGTAATTTGAAGCTTCAGTTATAGGTTGTCGAAGTATTACACCCTTTAAGAAAGGTTTAATTGCTTCTATATCATCATTATTTGTTCCAACATTTCCTATGTGTGGAAATGTAAAGGTAAGGATTTGTCCTGCATAAGATGGGTCAGAAATACTTTCTTGGTAACCCGTCATTCCAGTATTGAAACAGACTTCACCAACTACTGATCCTGGTGCTCCGAGCCCTTGGCCTCGGATTATGGTCCCATCTTCTAAAACCAATGCTGCAGTAAAAGGGGAAGGAGAGTCAGGATTCGTTTGTTTATTTTGCCCTGAGGCTGGATCTGAAGAGGCCAGCGTTTTGCCCATAGTTAGTAAATTAAGCAAAAGGGGCCACGCAGTCAACTGAAAGAAATTCTATTTTTCAAGAGCTTAAGACTTATAATGGAGTTTGCTAGTTTATCTTCTTTCGGTTAATATTGTCCCCCTTCGAAGCTTCCAGGAAGATACTCATGTTACGAACTCGCTTAAGCGATGCGCTCAAAGGCGCGCTTAAAGCCAAGGATCAAGTTAGGGCCTCTACAATTCGTTTAGTTCTCGCAGCTGTTAAGGATCGGGACATTGCTTTACGAGGAACAGGGAAGGCTGAATCAATTTCTGATGATGATATTTTAGCTCTTCTTCAGACCATGGTCAGACAAAGAATAGAAAGCATAGAGCTTTTTGATAAAGGTGGGAGAGTAGATCTTGCTGATCGGGAACGCTCTGAGATTGATATAATTAGGAGTTTTATGCCTGCCCAGCTTGATGATGATGCTATAATTGAAGCAACAAAATTAGTTATTGAAGAATCTGGCGCCAAAGGCCTCAAAGATATGGGAAGGGTAATGACGCTTTTGAAATCAAAATATACTGGGAAAATGGACTTTTCGAAAGCTAGCTCGATAGTTAAGAAAATTTTAGTTTAATTTTTCCTTATTGAGGAAGTTTTAAGTAAATTATATCTCTTAGGCTAAGTATTTTATGCCCGTTAGTTTAATAGGCGAGAAATGGCATTCACTGAAAATTTTTTGGAACAAATTCGTTCCCGTACTCACATTTCAGAAATTGTATCTAGGCGTGTTCGTCTAATTCGGAAAGGGAGAGGTGAACATTCAGGGCTTTGTCCGTTCCATGATGAAAAAACCCCCTCGTTTACTGTCAATGACATTAAGGGATTTTATCATTGTTTTGGGTGTGGAGCTCATGGGAGCATTTTTGATTTTGTTATGAAAACAGACGGCTTAGAGTTTCCAGAGGCTGTAGAGATATTAGCTACTGAGGCTGGTCTCCAGATACCGAAAAAAGATGAGAACTTACATGAAAAAGAAAACCGCCTTCAAAGGGAAAGATTATTAAATCTTCTTAAAGCAGCAATGGAGTGGTTTAGGGGTCAAATGAATGATCATGATGGTTCCTTGGCATTAAGGTATATTAAAGACAGGGGAATTTTACCTGCTACTGCCGAGCATTTTTCTATAGGTTTTGCCCCTTCAGCTAGAAATCAACTAAAGAAAGCAATGATAAAAATTGGTTTTTCAGAGAAAGAATTAATTTTGGTTGGTTTGATTATCCAGCCCGAGGATGGAAGGGAGAGCTATGACAGATTTCGTAACCGTCTTATTTTTCCGATCACCGATAAACGTGGACGCCCAGTTGGCTTTGGAGGGAGAGCTTTAAGTGAATCAAATGCGAAATATTTAAATTCCCCTGAAACAAAATTTTTTCACAAAGGATCCCTTCTCTATAACCTTAACGGAGTTAGGGAAGAAATAAAAAACCTAGGTTCACTAATTGTTGTTGAGGGTTACACGGATGTTATTTCTTTATGGCAAGCTGGGATTAAAAATGCAGTAGCACCTCTGGGAACCGCTCTTACAGATGCTCAAATGATGGAACTTTGGAGATTGACATCTGAGCCAGTTTTATCTCTTGATGGAGACTCTGCAGGTACAAGAGCAGCAATAAGGGTAGCTGAAAATGCTTTGCCACTTCTTAAGCCAAATCAATCTCTTAGATTTTCCTTTCTGCCTTCTGGAGAGGATCCGGATAGTATTATCCAGAAGAAAGGTATAGAGGCTTTTCATAAGTATTTTGAAAATTCCTTGCCCCTTTCTGAAGTCTTGTGGAGATCGGCTTTTGTCGGAGATTTTTCTACTCCTGAGAGGCAGGCGGGCCTTCGTCAAACTTTATACTCACTTGTAGACAGGATGAAGGACAAATCAGTTCAAAAATATTATCAACGTTATTTTAATGTTAAGCTTGAAGAGGCTTTTGGTAATGATTTTAGACAAGACGGAAAGAAAAGTTTGTTTAAGGGACGTAATGTTTCTCGTATTAGTCCTAGACATAAGCTTAGCCTTTCAGATGGACTTGGCTATGGAGGTGGTGGTTTGGCCAGAAATCGAGAAAGAGTTCTTGTGGCAACCATACTTAACCATCCAGAAATATTGGTCGATTTAATTGAAACTGCTGCTTCTGTTCAATTTGAGTCGGAAGATCTTGACAGGCTATACAGTCGAATCATAGACATTGTTGGTAAGGGCGAACCTCTTGATAGAGAAATACTTAAAGAACAGCTTAAGAAAAGTGGCGAAGAATCTTTGGTTGTTCAACTAACTGGGAAAAATTCTGGTTTGGTTGAACACTTTATTAAGGCTGAGGCGACTCAAGAGGAGGCGGTTATAGGTTGGCTCGACACGCTTTCGATGCATATGAGGGGCGCAATCAAGGCAGATTGCCTTGCTGCGGTAAAGAGATTAGCTGACGAAGGTAGCGATACAGCCTTTGAACAATTAAAGGCCCTTAAGGAAATTGAGGCTGAAAGCTTATCGAGATTAGAAGATAACGATACGTATAGAAAATAATTGTATTGAATTTGTTGGAAAATCAATAAATATATTTGAGATAATATCTCATAAGGTTTACGGAGAATATATGGCAGGAAAATCATCGGTCTCTAAAGTGAAGCCAGTTGCTAAAGCTAAGGCTAAGCCAGTTGCTAAAGCTAAGGCTAAAGCGAAACCAGTAGCTAAG
>CAZHAN010000002.1:22207-23155 GCA_964530575.1 uncultured Rhizobiaceae bacterium
AGGCTAAAGCGAAACCAGTAGCTAAGGCTAAAGCGAAACCAGTAGCTAAGGCTAAAGCGAAGCCAGTAGCTAAGGCTAAAGCGAAACCAGTAGCTAAGGCTAAAGCGAAGCCAGTTGCTAAGGCTAAAGCGAAGCCAGTTGCTAAGGCTAAAGCGAAACCAGTAGCTAAGGCTAAAGCGAAGCCAGTAGCTAAGGCTAAAGCGAAACCAGTAGCTAAGGCTAAAGCGAAGCCAGTTGCTAAGGCTAAAGCGAAACCGGTTGCTAAGGGTAAGCCAGTTGCTAATAAGGGCACTAACGAATCTTCCAAAGAGGAATCCTCAGAAGTTGCTATTGATGTAGATGGTCAAGCTGTTAAAGAAATGTTGGCTAAGGCAAAAGAGCGTGGGCTGATTACCTATGACGAGATAAATGCGGTGTTACCTCAAGAAAGAGTCACATCTGAGCAAATTGAAGATATGATGTCACTTTTGTCTGAAATGGGAGTAAATGTTGTAGATTCTGATGATGAGACTGAGGAATCAAAGGACAATTCTAAGGAATCTGAGGGAAATACTCCTTCTGCTCCAACATCTAGCTCTACTGAAGTTGAGCGAACAGACGATCCAGTAAGAATGTACCTTCGCGAAATGGGCTCCATAGAGTTGCTTTCTCGTGAGGGCGAGATTCGTATTGCTAAGAGAATTGAGGCTGGCAAGAATCAGATGATCGGCGGAATTTGTGAGAGTCCTCTTACAATGCTTGCAATAGCTAATTGGCTAGAGGATTTACGCAATGAAAAAATACTTTTAAGAGAAATTATTGATTTAGAAGGAACTTTTGGAGTTGTTACAGGAGTTAAGAATGAATCAATATCTTCAATGAGCGATGATCAAGAAGATTCAAAAAATTCAGAAGATGAAACAGTTAGTAAAGAAGAATCTTTAGATCAACAAACCGAGACCGAAGCCG
>CAZHAN010000002.1:23255-29721 GCA_964530575.1 uncultured Rhizobiaceae bacterium
AAGCCGAAACTGATACCGAAGCCGAAACTGATACCGAAGCCGAAACTGATACCGAAGCCGAAACTGATACCGACTCAGATGATGACGATGATGACATTGGGGCAGTATCTTTGGCTGTAATGGAGGCACAGCTTTTACCTGATTTACTCAAGAGTTTTGAAAGAATTGCATCTACTTATAAGAAGTTCCAAAAACTCCAAAAAGCCAATTTTGAAGCTTTGGTTTTGAAAGGAGAGATGACTTCATTACAGCAAAAGAATTACGAAGCTCTAAAAGAAGAATTGATAGGACTCTTAACTGGAATACGCTTAAATAATCACCGTATTGAGGAGCTAGTTGATCAACTTTATGGTTTAAATCGTCGGTTTATAGAGTCAGAGGGAAAACTACTTAGACTCGCATTAAAACATAAAATTAAACGTGAGAATTTTATTGAGCGTTATGTCGGTAATGAATTGGATTCTCGTTGGTTAACTAGAGTAAGGCGACTTAAGGATAAAGGCTGGACTGAATTTGCCAAAGAAGAATCTAAGGAAATTAAAGTAATTAGAGAGGTAATTTTTAATACAGCTAATGAGATTGGCCTTGATGTTCAAGAATTTAGGCGCATTGTTGGAACTGTGGATAGGGGAGAAAGGGCAGCCGCTCGTGCAAAAAAAGAGATGGTTGAAGCTAATCTTCGGCTGGTTATATCTATTGCAAAGAAATACACCAACCGTGGGTTACAATTTCTTGATTTAATTCAAGAAGGAAACATTGGTCTTATGAAGGCCGTGGATAAATTTGAATATCGACGTGGTTATAAGTTCTCGACATATGCTACATGGTGGATTCGTCAAGCAATCACTAGATCGATTGCCGATCAAGCTCGAACAATCAGAATTCCTGTACATATGATAGAAACAATAAATAAGTTGGTACGTACAGGCCGGCAAATGCTTCATGAGATTGGCCGAGAGGCAACGCCCGAGGAGCTTGCTGAGAAATTAAATATGCCGTTAGAAAAAGTTCGTAAGGTGATGAAAATTGCTAAAGAACCAATTAGTCTAGAGACTCCAATTGGTGATGAAGAAGATAGTCATCTTGGGGATTTTATTGAGGATAAAAATGCTATTTTACCTGTCGATGCTGCTGTTCAGTCCAATCTCCGGGAGACTACTACTCGAATTCTGGCTAGTCTAACACCTCGAGAAGAAAGAGTGCTTCGTATGCGATTTGGAATAGGTATGAATACTGATCATACTTTAGAAGAGGTAGGTCAGCAATTCTCAGTAACACGAGAACGCATTCGACAAATTGAAGCTAAGGCTCTAAGAAAATTAAAGCATCCAAGTAGATCCCGTAAATTAAGAAGTTTTCTAGATACTTAATTTATTATTGTTAAATAAATATTATTACTTAATGTTTTTTAAATTTTTTGCAGGTTTTTAATTTCTATGTCTAGAGATTTAAGTGATTTCCGTTCTGAAATAGATCTACTAGATATTGAGCTAGTAAAACTAATTGCACGTAGGTTCTCAGTAGTTGAAGCTATTGCTATATTAAAGTCTGAAAAAGACATGCCAGTTTTTGATCAAAACCGAATAGGAATTGTCCAAGACAGAGTTGCTGATTTAGCAAGGGAATCAGGTCTAAGCCCTGAAATTGCGAGAAGGTTATGGAAAGCAATAATAAACGAAGCTATTTTATTAGAAGAAACAATTATTGAAAATAGAACTGATGACTGAATTACTTAATGTTATTTCTTTAATAGGCGTGAATTTTCTTACTTAACTTACTATCTGGGCCCGTAGCTCAACTGGTTAGAGCCGGCCGCTCATAACGGTCTGGTTGGAGGTTCGAGTCCTCCCGGGCCCACCAACCTCTAGGTATAAATTAAATATAAGTAGGTAGGTTACTAGGGTGCCGCTGGAGGCTCTTTATCAGTTGGAAGTCCTGATAAAAAGCGGAATTGAGATACGGTCCGATTAATGTATGAATTGTTTCCGTCAGTCAATAAAGGCCATACAAGATTAATTAATGGATTAGATGGTGCAGCACTTCTCATTAGGGAATAGTAATTCCATAAATTTTCTACGTCTCGTTCAATTATATAAAGGAATTGATATTCCCCAGGATTCAATAATTTTATTCTTCGCCTTTTAATAGTAGTGGCATTTTGAATTCTTACTTCTATTTTATTTTTGGAGTGAATAGCTATTGTCATCTCATATATAACTTCTCCCACAGGGGTATTTTCACGCTGCCAGTAATATAATTTTGAGTTAGACCTTAGTTCTTCTAGTGAAAAGTCAATACGTTTTTCATTTAAACTAATATCATTAATTGCGAATGCATCTGGTATTAATTCTCTCCAAGTGTTCCTAGTATGTGACCAGTAAAGGATTTCCTTAAATTCAGAAATTCTTCCGAACTTTATAATAATATCATCAATAGATTCTTCATGAAAAAATTTTCCAGTTGTTTCGATTGCTACTAATAGATTGTTAGAATCCCACCCAATACAATCATTTGGAGCCCATTTTCTAAGATCTTTGCTTCCAGTCCAAACGCTGACTTTTGGTGGGCTTCCGATATTACCATAATTTATTAATTGTCCACTACATGGGGGAATCGGCATATCTTGAGATTCAACACTAGAAGAAACTAACATTGCTAAGACAATAAAAAATTTAAGTTGAAAAATATTTAACAATTTATTCTTTATATTTAAACCTAATAGTTTCTATAAAATATAAATTCTTTAAGTATCTAATAGGTTGATGTTATCATAATAAAATTAACTGCAATTAAGTTTTATTAAAAATAATAACTATACCAATATGAGAAAATTCAGTAAATTTCAATTGATTTGTGTCTAGAAAATTAACTGCTAAATAAAGAAGTTCTCTTTAATCCTAGATTCTATCTATAGATTTTAATATTTGAAAGTCTGGTTATGGCTAATTACGAATATATTTATGTAATTAAGGGTCTTGATAAAAATATTCAAGGCGGAAGAAAAATATTGAAGGATATTTGGCTTAGTTTTTTACCTGGAGCAAAAATTGGAGTTCTTGGGCATAATGGGGCTGGAAAATCGACACTTCTAAAAATTATGGCTGGAAAAGATGCAGATTTTAGTGGTGAAGCATGGGCTGCTGAAGGAGTGACTGTAGGTCTACTAACTCAAGAACCAGAATTAGATCCAACAAAATCCGTTATGGAAAATGTAATGGATGCTGTTTCAGAAACAAAAAATCTTCTTGATCGATTTAATGAAATTAGTAATAGGTTTGCAGAGCCTTTGGATGAAAATGAAATGAATGCATTAATTCTAGAACAAGGAGATCTTCAGGAAAAGATAGATTCTGTTAATGGGTGGGAATTGGATAGAATCCTTGATATTGCGATGGACGCTCTACGCTGTCCTCCTGGAGATGCAGATGTAACAAAATTATCAGGAGGTGAACTTAGAAGGGTTGCTTTATGTAGACTATTGCTTCAGAAGCCAGACCTTCTTCTGCTCGATGAACCAACAAATCATCTTGATGCTGAGTCAGTGGCATGGCTTGAAAGATTTTTACATGATTATAAGGGAACTGTGGTTGCTGTAACACATGATCGTTATTTTTTAGATAATGTGGCAGGTTGGATTCTTGAATTAGATAGAGGTGAAGGTATCCCTTATGAGGGAAACTATTCAGGGTGGCTTAAACAAAAACAAAAGAGATTAGCCATAGAAGGAAAGCAGGAGGACGCTCGGCAGAGAACACTTCAAAGAGAACTGGAGTGGATAAGTCAATCTCCTAAGGCAAGGCAAGCTAAAGGAAAGGCAAGAATAAATGCATACGAGTCATTATTATTAAATGCCCGAGAAAGGGAGCTTGGAAGAGCTCAGATAGTTATACCTAATGGTCCAAGACTTGGAGAGCTAGTCCTAGAAGTTAATGAAATAAGAAAATCCTTTGGAGATCGACTTCTTTTTGAAGGAGTTAATTTCAGAATACCAAGAGGGGCAATAGTTGGAATTGCGGGTCCAAATGGAGCGGGAAAGACAACTCTTTTTCGAATGATAACTGGTGAGGATGCTCCAGATAGTGGATCAATTAGGACAGGGGATACAGTAAAGATTGGATATGTAGATCAGTCTAGAGAAAAATTGGATGATTCTAAGACTGTTTGGGAAGAGATTTCTCAAGGAGAGGAGGAAATTATTCTTGGCAAACAAACGGTTCAAAGTAGAGCTTTTGTTGGGTCATTTAACTTTAAAGGGTCTGATCAACAGAAGAAGGTTGGCCTATTATCTGGTGGTGAAAGAAATAGAGTCCATTTAGCTAAGATGTTACGGACCGGTGCAAATTTATTGCTACTTGATGAGCCATCTAATGATTTAGACGTTGATACATTGCGGGCGTTAGAGGACGCATTGGACAACTACCCTGGCTGTGTGATGGTAATTAGCCATGATCGTTGGTTTTTAGACAGAGTTGCAACACATATTCTTGCGTTTGAGGGAGATTCAAATGTTGAGTGGTTTGAGGGTAATTGGGAGGCATATGAACAGGATAGGAAACGTAGGTTGGGAGTGGATTCTAATCAACCACATCGTATTAAGTACAAACCAATAACATTAGATTAAAGATATGCCTAATCTACCTTAGCTTTCTATTATTCAGTTCTTCTATTAGCGTATCTAAGTTCCCCCCGCCAGAACGAATTATTGTAGAAAATTGATCTCTTAGGGATAAACCAAACCTAAGTCCCTCGAATAATACATCGACTACTTTATACTCACCATTTGAGAAACGAACGTGCCAATCTAGATGAATATCAAGACCATCACTCCGAATTAGTAAACTTGAGACTATTGTTTCAGATTCATTAATTTTTCTAGAGCCAGTTACTTTTATTTCTGATATTTGGTATTGACGAAAACGTTCAGAATAAGTTTGAACAATATAGCTGAAAAATACATTAATATACCTCTCTCTTTGTTTATTATCTGCGCTACGCCAGTACGGGCCTAAAGCAAATCGTCCAACAGTTATTACATCAAATCCATTACTAATAAAGGAACTAAACCTAGCTATAGTTTGATTTTCAGTAAGATTATTATTTTTAAGTATCATGACAGCCTCATCTGCCAGAGAAGAAACAAATTTTTCAGCATCTTTAGAATTAGCTGAGGCAGAATTATTTATAAGAACAAGAAAAGAAAATCCCAATGTAAGCAAGGTAACAAGGAAGAAATTTTTGTAGGAATCTGTTTTCGTAGTTTTCATTTAGTCAAACTCAAACATTGGATTTGGAGCGGGAGCTCCGTTACGAATATCATTATCACGCTTTTGTCTATAAAGACTTCTCATTGCTGAATACAGGTCTAAGGATGTATTTCTGAGGCTAGAAAAATCTTCAATTGTTGCTTCCCTATCATTGATTGCTTCTAAGATAATTTTTTCAGAATTAAAAGATTTTATTTCTGAATTTTTTAAAACAATTCTTAAGGGGTCAATATGCATATTTCCAACTAAACCAAGTCCGTCTCTTAAACTTGATGGCCCATAGAATGGGAGAACTAAATAAAAACCCTCTCCTATCCCCCAACTTGCAATTGTTTGGCCCAAATCTTCTTCTCGAGTGGTTATTCCTGCAGGATCAAATAGTCCACCTAAGCCAATCGTGGTGTTAATAACAAAACTAAATAATGTAGAAGTTGCTTCTTTAAATTCAAATTGGAGGAGATTATTTACAAATGTAGATGGTAATTGGAGATTGATGAGGAATCTCCCAATTGCATTTCTTCCAGATTTGGGTATCAAATTGCGGTAAATCAAAGCCGTTGGCTCAAGAATAATTTTGTCCATCTCTATATTGAAGGCAAAAATTGCTCTATTCATTGGCTCGAATGGATCGTTGGCCTCAAGAAAGACTTCCCTCTCAATAGGATCATCAGGAAAGCTCGCGCATCCCATAACGTTTATGAGAAGTGTTGCCATTAAACCCAGGGTGAGGAACAGTTTGTTGCTCATTTCCCAACCGTAATTATCCCGAAATACCCGTTAAAAAGCCAAAGTATAAACATAGGTTGAAGAACATTCTTATGGAATGACATTTTAAAATAGCTCTTTAAACCTAACTACTTACCCAACTAAATCCGTACCATAACCAAGCATTATGGGCCATAAAAGACGTCAATTTCTGTTAAGATCCTAAATTGGTGATGTATTTTTGCATCATGGATTTATGGTTCTATAACTTGCGTAATTATATAAATATATGTTTATATGTGATTATAATATTTGGAGATTATTGTGCAAACACATGCTTTGCTTCAGGGCCTAAGGGCGGCAGGTGAATCAACTCGATTAAGATTATTGTTTCTTTGTTCGTTAAGTGAATTAACTGTAAGTGAACTAGTTCAGATACTTGGACAAAGTCAGCCTCGAATTTCTAGACATTTAAAACTGTTAGTTGAGGCGAATCT
>CAZHAN010000003.1:0-28876 GCA_964530575.1 uncultured Rhizobiaceae bacterium
AGAATTGGCTTTTTTTCTTGTACAACCATTTGTGTTAAAGGTTCAATCAAGCCATGGTCAGTTAAATTACGAATACCGTCACCAAAGGATCCAACTCCCGGCAAAATTAATTTCACAGAAGAGCGTAAAGTTTCTATATCACTAGTAATTTTTGGAACAAAACCTAATTTTTCTACAGCTCCAGCTACTGAAATTAAATTACCAAGCCCAAAATCAACAATGCCTATCAATTGATAGTTCCCTAAATTAATTATTTGATGAAATTTCTAAGAAAATTTTTGCAGATATAAAACTAAATAAAAATTTACTAAAATTATTTGATTTCATATTTTTTAATAAGAACTTTTCGAATACTTTCCGATTTATTAAATCAAATATTGGTCCATTGGAAAGGAGATTTTCCTTTGTTTTTGAATCTGATACGTCAATAAGTGATGTTATTGAAGCATTAAATCCCCTTTTCTGCTTATCCCATATTACAGTGTTAGGTGTCCATTCTTTCGTGGCTTCCCTGAGAATCCATTTAGAAAATCCGTTTTGAATAAGAAATTTATTTGGAACTGAATAAAGAAATTTTACCAAATTTGAATCTAAATAAGGAGAACGATTTTCAACTGACCACATCATAGAATTTAAGTCATCCTCATGTAAGATTACAGGGATAACCTCATTATTTAATTCGTTTAACATTCTATTTCTCAAAAGATTACTACTATAGTTAACTTCTGAAAAATCTTCATGAAATGGAACATTTTGGAAGCTGTTAAAATAGTCACGATTCATAAAAATATGTCTACGTTCATTTGGATTATTATAAAAAACTAGGGGGTCTTGGAGGTATGGATTTTGGACAAATTTTCCATAACTATTTCTCCAATCCTCAATCACTGATGAATTGTTTTTTTCTTGATACATTTCTGCTATCCAATATCCATAATGGTCATAATAACCAGTAAATAATTCATCTGCTCCCGTCCCTGATATAGCTACCTTAAACCCTCTAGAAGAAATTTCTTCTGAAAGGAAAGAGTGAACATAATATGAAATTGTACTAACTGGAGAATCATGATAAGCGATCAATTTATTTAATCGTTCAAAAAAACCAATTCTGCTAGTTCTTGCTATGTGATGGTGGCACTCTAAATGGCTTACTGTATTTAAAACATTTTTAGTTTCATTATATCTTTCATCGTCATCAATTATTGTAAAAGCATGTAATTCATGACCTAATTTCTTTGATGCAACTGACGCAAGAGCCGTTGAATCAACTCCTCCACTCAAACAAAATGCTAAGGGAACATCTGAACGCAACCTAGAACTCAATGACCGCACAATATGTTCTCTAGCACCCTCAACTACATCTGATAATTTCATCTCGGATGGAGAAAACGAGATTTTAAAATATTGTTTTGGCTCAAGTTTTTTAGGAGAATCTATAAAGGCATATGATGCAGGCGGTAACTCCATAACATCAGAATAAAATGTAGATGGTTTCTTATATAATGATTTATACCCATTAACTAGATAGCGTGATATTTGATCATAATTTATAGATGGTTTAATACCAGACAATTCAGAAAGAAACTTAATTTCCGAACCAAAATATAACGTTCCATTCCACAGCGAATAGTAAAGAGGTTTTTCTCCAAATCGATCACGGCTAAAGAATGCTTTATTTTCCCTTTTATCGAGAAGAACAAATGCCCACATCCCTTCAAAATGGTCAACACATGATGCCCCAAACTGTTTATATGATTTAACTACAACCTCAGTGTCAGAAGTGGTTGTAAATTTATGACCTAAGGATTCTAATTCTAATTTAAGTTCAATGTAGTTGTATATTTCTCCATTATAAACAAGAATATATTTATCATCTATAAATGGCTGGTGAGATCTTGGATCAAGATCAATGATAGATAACCTACTATGTAATAGAGAAATAATGTTCTTTCCTATTTTATTATAATAGACACCAGAAGAGTCCGGACCTCGATTTTGCATAGCAAACAAGGTGGCATCCACTCGTCCTTGGTCAGGCTTAATTGGCCCTATGGATCCGGCTATTCCACACATATTAAATGTTTCTAAATTGTATCATTTAGCCTTTAAGGCTGATTGGGGATATGTTGGTTAAAATAGATAAAAGATAAACTATAAATATTTTAGGCAAGCTACCGCACAGCAAGGTGAAAAACAGCAGAAATGCTTTTTTTGTCACCACGCTCAAAAACCCGTTAACTCAAATATAGCCTATTAACTAACTAGCTGAAAGGATGAAAGAGAAAATAATATCTCTTAATTAGTCTTTGGTTGTAGTGAATAATGATTTGGCTAAAATAGCATAATGATCGACCTAATAAAAACCTTTAAATCTCCTCTATGTTTAGCAATTCTCATAGCCTGTATATTTCGAGTTAGTGTATTCATATATGCAATAATTTTCCCTATTTCCAATGAAGGAGGATATCTGGTTTCTCCTTTACTACCTCAAAATTACTCTGATTTTGCATTCTACCTAGAATCTCTAAACCGATACAGCAACTCCTGGGGTATTATTTTTTCTGATTTTACTCTTTGGTATTCTAATCAAATAAGTGATTTATTTCTCGGAACTAGTCTAAAAGGATGGGGAGGTCCAGTAATTTCTCAGCCTATGTTTCCAGCTCTTATTTATTTCTTTAATTTTTTTAGTAGCGATTCCTATTTTCCTCTTTCCTTATTTTATCTCTTTATCAGTTGTGTAATAGTTTCTTTCTGGATTTGGTGGCTTCACAGACATGAAGTAAGTGTTGGTTGGTTAATAATATTTGCTATCATTCCAAATCCAGTTTGGTTCACACTTGTTATTAGTCCGGATCTATTATTTTCTGGATTCTTTGCAGGATTTTATTTCTTTTATTTTCATAAAAAAAGCGAGAAAAGGGAATCAGTTTTTTGGATTTTATTTCTTTTATTAATGTTGCTTACTAGACCTGAAAGTTATGCTGTCCTTATTTTTATCTCACTTAACATTATTTTTCTATCTATCAGAAATAAATCAATTAACCTCAAAGAGGTAATTCCAATCGTACTTTTGTTACTTACTTTTGGATTATTCTTATTACCCTACTTTATGGGAGAATTTTCAAGCGACCGGGGTTTTCCACTGACGTATTTTGGATATACACCTTCAGAATATCTATCAGGTCTGTTTGATATTCTACCCTTTTGGATAGATAAACCCAGCTCATGGATTGCGCTTATTGGGTCTAAAATCTTATATTTTGTGGGCATTAGGCCATCTTTTGGATCCACAGGAATAGAACTGGTTTTAGCTAGATCTTTAGCAGGGTTGATACTGTTGCCAGGCATTTTTCAGTTTGCAGTGTATGCCCCTATCAAAGAAAAGATTTTTTTAGGACTTTATTTATTCCCTATCCTACTTGGCCCTTCCCAAGACAGGTATTACTTAGCAATTTATCCCATTTTCTTCTTATATGGGACACACGTCTACAACTTATCCTGGAATGTTATAAAGAATAGAATATTAACATATAAAAATTGACTGCCCTAGATAAGCAATTTTAATATAATTCAATTAGGTAGAATCATTACTTTGAAAATTAGTTTTTATATATTGAATTACGGAATCAACACTTTCATCTATACCAAAAGAATCTGTATCAATAATTAATTCAGGATCCTCAGGAGGTTCATATGGGGCAGATATTCCGGTAAATTCTTCAATCTCACCCCTTCTAGCCTTAGCATAAAGTCCCTTCGGGTCTCTTTTCTCACACACTGATAAATCAGCTTTAACATGTATTTCGTGAAATGTTTCTCCAATTGCCTTACGAGCCCGCTTCCTGTCTGAACGATATGGAGAAATAAAAGCGGTAATTACTATTAGCCCCGAAAGACTCATTAATGCAGCCACTTCACCAATTCTACGAATATTTTCAGAACGTTCTCTTGGAGAAAACCCTAAATCAGCATTTAATCCATGACGAATATTATCTCCATCTAAAACATACACTTGATATCCTAGATTAAACAAACTCCTTTCAGTAGCCACTGCTAAAGTAGATTTTCCCGCTCCTGAAAGACCCGTAAACCAAAGAACACCTCCTTGGTGACCATTTCTTCGAGAACGCGCATCAATTGATATAGCATGTTCAACACGCTGTATATTACTTGAACGTATTGTAATTAAATTTCTTTGATCCGCATAACCATCCATGGAAATAATTCCACCCCCAGATATTTGATAGTTATCTATAAGAACAAATCGACCAGATGATGGAACAGAATGAAATTCATCAAAAGCTAATATTCTATCTGCCTGAAGTATTAACTCTGCGACTGTATTTCTCTCAACCTTATCAGAAGGTTGCGTACTAAGGTCAGAAGTATCAATAATTTTTTCAATTTCTTGAACACGGACCTCAGCTTCACTTGAATTCAACTTTATTTTTAACCTAGCATCTTTATTTAAAGGGCGATCGCCCAGCCAAAATACTTTAGCTCTAAAAACATCCGATTCAATTGGAGGGTTTTCGTTGTGACTAACCAATTCACCCCTTTCAGCAAAAATCTGATCTTCCAAAGTGAACCCAATGCTCTGTCCAGAAATCGATTCCGATTGGACTGAATGTTCCCCCCAAGCTTCAATACTCTTAATAGTTGAAATTTTATTTGATGGAGAAAATAATACTTTATCTCCGACGTGAAGTGATCCTGACTCTATTCTTCCAGCAAAAATACGTTTGTCAAATCTATATACATCTTGAATAGGCATACGAAGTGGTAAATCATCAAGGCGAGTAACAATCTTAAAATTTTCAAGCGCCTCAATTATTGTTGGGCCCTTCCACCAATTCATAGAAGTTGATTGTTTAACTATATTCTCACCTTCTCGAGCAGAAACAGGGACAAAATATGTGGCATCTACCCCAATATCTGAAAGATAAGTAGAATATTCATTCTTTATTTGTTCGAATCTCTCACTGGAATATTTGACAATGTCCATCTTATTGATAGCGACCGCTATCTGACGAACACCAAGAAGATGAAGGAGATATCCATGACGCAGAGATTGTTCTTTTACACCTTCTTCAGCATCAATAATTAACAATGCTGCATCACTTGCTGCAGCACCAGTCACCATATTCTTTAAGAATTCCTTATGCCCTGGAGCATCTATAATTACATAATTTCTAGTATTAGTTTGAAACCAAATTTGCGAAGTATCAATCGTTACCCCTTGGTCGCGTTCAGCTTGTAAAGAATCCATTAAGAATGCCCACTCAAATTCTACACCTCTTCTTGAGCATACTTCACGAATCATTTCTAACTTTCCATCGGGTAAACTACCAGTATCATTAAGTAATCTTCCAACTAAAGTCGACTTTCCATGATCAACGTGACCAACAATAGCAATTCTTAAATAATCCTTCTCTTTGGTCATTTGAATTTACATATATCCATCTGTACGCAACCGCTCGAATGCATCCTCTGATTCATGATCCATTGCACGACCGGATCGTTCAGCGATTTTTGTAGTTTCAAGTTCAGAAATTATTTCTTCCAGGGTTGAAGCATCGGATTTAATCGGACTAGTAATATCTTTGTCACCTAAAGATCTATATCGCTTACCATTTTTTGAGAAATACAATGAAATTGTGGGAATATTTTCTCTAAGAGTATATTTCCAAATATCAATTTCAGTCCAATGAAGTAGTGGATGTATCCTTAAATGTGTACCAGGGGGAAAAGTCGTATTAAATTGACCCCAAAATTCAGGTGGTTGATCTTTAACATCCCATTTTCCTCCATCTGAGCGTGGAGAAAAATAACGCTCTTTGGCTCTTGTACCTTCTTCATCTCTACGAATCCCAGCAACAAGTCCATTAAATTTATGTTCATTAATCATTTTTTTTAGGCCAGCAGTCTTTCTTGCTGCGGACCGTGCAGCCGGAGGAAGTGAAGGATCAATTTCATCTAAAGAGGGGCAATCTCCAGAAATAAACTGTAATCCCCATTCTTTTGAGTACCTATCTCTAAATTCATACATCTCTTTAAACTTTTTCCCAGTGTCTATATGTACTACTGGGAAAGGAACTCGTCCAAAAAAAGCCTTACGGGCAAGCCATAGCATTACATTTGAATCTTTGCCGAGAGACCATAGCATAGCTATGCTATTTATTTGATTAAAAGCCTCACGAAATATGTAAATACTCTGGCTTTCCAGATCATCTAAGGAGTTCATAAAAATCAATTCTGTTAGTCAAAAACTATTTTATAAATAAAAAAAACCGATTTTATAGTGCTGTGTCAAGCGATAGAAAAAAATTTCTAAAATAAAATTGATTATCATAGTTAAATTTATTTAAATATTTGTTGCCAATCTTTCGTGACTGTTTTTAAAGATGCAGGAACAGTCATATCATACAATCTTTTATTTTTTATTAATAGCATTCCTCCATCCCTATATAATGGACGGAAAGCAAATACCCCTGTTGAGCTCGTTGATTTAGTTGTAAAAAGATCAAATGGAATTACAATAAAAAATCCCTTATCAAAGCTACCCTCTCCAAACATCGCAAACGGAACATCTGTAAGCGTTGCCCAAGCCCCAATTCTGATGCCACTATCAAAAAGACGTGAAAGTTCAAAAGTTACACCTTTATCGCCTGCTAAATATCTCGCAATACGAATGTTGGTTAAGAGGTTATACTTTGGTTCTTCATAGTATAGTCCAATATGTCCCGTATCCACTTCGTATTGGAAAAAATTAAACCTTTGCTCAAATGTCCTTTTACGAACACGATTCCACTCAACGCTCAATGCTAAGCGTGAGCTAAACGGTCGATAGAGTAATTCAGCTCCAAAACCTCCATACATCTCTTCAAACAAACCAGCCGAGATTCTACTATAAATGCTTTTATTAATTTTAAAGAATAAATCAGCTTGAAGATTTACAATATTACTTGCTCCTTGTTGCAAATAATTCTTTATGTCACTTCTAACATGGGGAAGTAAGCTATAAGATGTAAGTTTTATCTTATCAAAGTTATGATACAAATTATAACCAAACCTACTCGAAATACTTAAGCCTCTACCTATATCAATGCCCATATCTCCCGCCATCCAAATTTGATATAAATAAAATTGGTCGGGTCCTCCAAGATGTTGACGGATTTGCGGACCTAACGATAACTTGAAACGCGGATATCTACCTGGCATTCTCGATTTAAACTCAGGCCATCCAGGATAACCTGGCTCAATTTTCGTACGTGCAAAAAACTCATCAATGCTTCCTTTTCCCAAAAATTCCCTCTCCACATCGCTTCTTAAGAAAGTTAATCTGCTAACCTCCATTCCTCCATTCAATCTAATGATAGTAATTTCTTCAATCGGTGCTGGAAGAAAATTAATAATAATTCTTGTTGCAAAACCTATATTCCTTGTTTCAGATGGGTACTTAGCTCCAGCAAAAGAAATGGTTGCACTTCTTGATTCCAAACTAAACGTTTCTAAGTAAAAACCTTCTGACTCAAGTGCCAGTGCAAGATCTTTCACTATCTTTAATTTTTGTTGCTCCGTATATGGCGGATCAAGTGGTGGCAAAGGGAGGGAGAAATCATCACTGGAAGAGAATATTGATATAACCTCTCCCCTTGATTCTTTCCAAATTTCAGTTCTACCTGTCCCTAAATCAAATATTGATACCTCATTAATAGAAAGTTCACTTATCGTTATACTCGCTAAATCAGAAAATAGAATCTCATCTACTGGATTAATAGCCTGAACAGAAATAAATCCCCTTTCACCATTAATCTCAATATTCTCTAAGTTAATTCCTAGTTTAAAAAGGTAATCATAAAACTTATCAATAGATTTAATATTACCAGTCTGGCGTTCAGCTCTATATTCTTTTAAAGGTACTAAATTCCTGGGAACAATAATTACAGAAGAAATGTCCTCAGAAAGAACTTCTAATAATGAATATGCTAAAGTTAGATAATCTGAATTATTATTTGGATCACTGACCTCAATAAGTGCCTCGTTATCAACAATACTGAAAGATTCTAGAATAATTCTCTGATCATCAAGCAGGCTAAAAATTTTTGATCCAGAATCTAAATTATCGTTAGTGATAATAGGGGCAGATTTTGAAGAACTTACAATTTCTGGAATTATTTCTTTAGAAATACCAGAAACTAAACTATTAATTGTTGGGCGTGATTCAACTTTAGGCGGAGGTAAATCAAATTTAGTTATACCTTTTTCATGTAATTCTGCCCGGAGTGAAATCCGTAACATCGTCCTTTCACCTCGCTCCTTTCCAAGAGAAATATCAATCCAAGGGTATGGACGGAAATTTAATCCAAAATTGTAGTCAGAAGATTTAGAAAGGGGTCTTGCATTCTCTAAATCATAATTATGTCCATCATATTCAAACTTGAAAGTAAGTCCTTCGATAGGTGTTCTATATTCAAATCCACCAAATAGACCGACTGTCTTTCCAGAAAAAAAACTATCTAGTATGACAGTTCCGCCCTGAGCACCTTTCCCAGTTCTGCTACTGAAGCTCTCATTAAGGGAAATCAAGGGATTTTTGATAGATCCTTTGGATCCCAAATAACCCCATCCAACACCAATACTAAAATCAAAATCACCAATCATCTTGCTTCCTACCAAATACTCTGAGGTAAAAACTCCTGTGCCTAATCCATCCTGAAACCCTACTGCCAAAGCTGGAAGATATTTAGTTTCCTTCAAAAGACGAAACTTTAGATCCGCTCCACGATCTTTATAAGACTGATATCCACTAAACCAAGGAAAGACAGAATAGAGTTGATCTCTTATTTCTGTATAACGAAATGTACCTTCAACCCATGGTAAAACATGGACAGTTATATAAACACGTCTGTATGGTTCTACTCGAGAATACCCAAAATGAAATAAACCGTCTGGCCCAAATCTTGCAGTACGAGTCTGCAGGAGGCCGATGCCACCTAGAGAGTTTGGAGAAACAAAACGCTCCTCGGCCCCATCAACATTGTCATCTGCTACAGCTAGAATCCCTGTAGAGATAACAAATATTATAATAAAAAAAGAAAGTAGGGTGAGCTTCAATTTGCCTCCGGCCTGGGGCATTAAGTAAGTGCACCAAACTCCATATAAATCATGAGAAAATTATTTCAGAAAAGAAAAACATAAGTCTAATCTGTAATAACTGCCAAGGATGCAAGAGTCACAGCAATTTGACTTATAACCGTTGCGATCTCGGTACTAAGCTTCACAAGATCAAATGGATCTGGATCTTTAGGCGCCACAATTGTACTTCCAGGCGGTATCTGCACTGATGAATATGTCCACATACTTTTGCTTAATGGAAATGCAACTCCATTAGGATAAACTAAATAAACCCTGTCCTCATCAGCAGAATCTTGAAATCCACCAGCTTGCGCGATATAACGTTCTGCTTTAGTTCCTGGCAAGAATTGTTGTGCACCGGGACTCAAAACATCACCAATAACTAATATAGAATTCGGACGCTTAGGAATAAAAATTGTATCCCCTGGTTGCAAAACTACATCTAAATCAGGCCTTGCTTGCAATACAGTTGGATCGGCTTCTATAACGACCCTACCAACCGGTTCTACAGCAGCCATTTGAGCAGTTATTTCTCTCATAGATGCTACTGCACCTGCACCGACGTCGTCCCGTGCTGCTGCTGCAACTGCTGCAGAGTCAAGTTCTCTTGCAGCTCTAATAAATCCTTCACGTTCAGCCTTCTTTACACTTTCTCTAGTGAACACTGCTCCATAAGGATAAGCCTGATCAGTCAATCCACCCGCACGAGCTAGGAGTTCAGAAAGTGTTTCACCTCTTCTAATGTCATAATAACCTGGGCGGACAAACTCGCCAGTTAATAAAACTGGACCAGTCTCACGGTCAGTAAAAAGAGGATTAAATCGAACTATATCCCCAGGATTAATCGTAAATAGTCCTGCTTGTTGATTACTTAAATCTGCTAATCCACGCATAATTTTCGATGTGCCGGCTAATTGGTCAGAAGTATATTTTGTAACTTCAACTCGTGTGAGATCAGCATCTCCTGTAACGCCGCCAGCAAGAGATACCACTGTAGCTAGTGAAGTTGAATCAACTATTGGATAAGCGCCAGGCAACAGTATTTCACCCCTTAAGACAACTACATGTTCAATTACATAAGGAAGCATATCAACAGAGTCGTTAAATACTGCAGGACAAGGTATTTGATCAGGGTTCCTAATATTTTCAAAATCTAATGAATTTAAAGCCGCTGCTTGAATAACAGCTGAAAAACGTTGTGTTCCTGCTGATTTAGCAATAACTGATAAAGATTTAATCCCCTTACAAGAAAAAGGACCAACGTCCAGAGCAACCTCTTCTGTTTTAGTACTCTTTTCATCACCCAGATGGACATGATTTAATAATGATGTATCGTCAGTAACAGTATCTGGATTAATGTTAGTAAGTTGTTGAGTTAGCTCCATTATCCGAATTTGTAACTCTTGAACCTCTCTTAATAATGACTCAGAATTTGATTCAGAATTAACTATAGCTGCTAGTACATTTGGAGATGTTAAAAATTGAATATCTTCCATACTGAGGACAGTGAGCTGATCTCCGTCCTTGAGTGCATAATCTAATTCCCCCGAAAGAATCTTATGCAAATTAACACCAAATAATCTTCTAGCTTTAGTGACATCATCTATTGTTTCAAGCACAGCAAAGGGAGTGTAAGTAGAATCCATAATACCATCAAAACCACCAACTAATGAGGCAATACTTGATGCAGTAAGGCGTGAACGTCTACCAGGGAAATGAACATTACCAGCTAATACTACTGTCCCAACTTCAATATCCTGACCAAATTTAATATCAACTAAATCACCTGCACTTATCTTTTTTTCTTTATCATTTATCTCTAATACTACTACCCTGCCAAGTTCATCAAAAGTAACTTGGGATACTCTATAGCCTGCAGGACGAAGAGTTCCTCCTGCCAATAAAAGTGCCTTTGATAAAGAGAGGGAACTTTCGCCATCGCGAAGTTCATAAATTGCTGGGCGAATCACTTTACCAGACACAGCAACAGTCTGACCTATCGTAGGAACAACTATTCGATCTCCTTCCCGAATCATTACCGATTTAGGAATCGAGCCCCCATTCAGAAGATCATAAAAATCTAACTCAATGGTTTCATTATTCCGGTACAATAATAACTTACGAAGACTCCCAGTTTTTTTTATTCCACCAGCGAGCGCAACTGCATCATAAATAGTTGAAAGACCATTTAATTGGTGTAAACCCGGGCTTCTAACCTCACCAGTAACAGAAACCGCTACTTTTCGAGCAGCACCGAGTGAAACAAATACTTCTGTTCCAACAAATGCAGAGTCAACTCGAGCTTTTAACTCCTCACGGAATTCACCAAAACTTCTCCCAACTGCAGTAATCGGATTTAAATTATCAAGAATAATACGACCTTCACGATCAACGAAAACCTGAGATGTACCAGAAATTTGCCCTCTAAAAGTTAGAATAACTTCATCGCCAATTCCTAGCTGATAATCATCCTGTATAGCGCCATTTAACAAAGCCTGAGGTGTTTTATATCCATTAAAAATATCATATCCAAATTGAAGAAGAGCTGTTCCAGCTCTAAGACAATAATCTTGCTCCAAAGGAGAAAATTCAGGAACTAAAGCCAATAAATCACTTTGGTTCCTCCCAAGACGGCCCTCACAATAACGCCGAACAATAATCAATTGATTTTCATCTAAAAGACTACTAAGCCCTTCAGGCCGGCTACTCTCATTCGAAATTCTATCCAAAGAAGTTTCCTCTGGGCCTCCCCCAATGCCTCCGGTAGTAACTCCTAACTGGGGTATTTCTAGAAGTTCTCTCAATAATTCTTGGGCGCCCGGGGCTTGAGCTGATGCTGAGTTGGAGGAAAGAATAAGAATCAATAACGAAAGTGACTTGATGAACAAGCTCTTTATGTGACCTAATCCAGATTGATCAATAATTGAGATATACCTCATGAATCCTATTCCTACCCGTTTTCTTGGCACATTGCTTAATAGTACCACCAGACGTAATCTTCTGGTAAGTGGAGCAGCTGGCCTAGTAGTCGGTTGTACCATCCCACCTACCATTACAAATCTAGTAAGTGCGGTCGATTTAGTGTTGCGTGGCGTTCCAGATGCTCCATTCACTCCTGAATATATTGAAAACTTAGCATATGCGACTCTCACGGCAAAGATAGGAAGAGGACAACGTGTATTATTAGTGCTCTCTGAATTTGATGGACCAGATTTAAAGTGGCAATCTGCAAATAATGCCACTCTGGTAACAAGAGGGGGGAGGCTAATTAAAACTGCAGGTCTGGACTATAATTTACGAGAAACTCAGGGAATTGAAGATGATCCGATATCCTCAAGGAATCTTCAGTTCGAGGGTAAATTTATACGAACTGTAGACATCGAATCAGGAGGATATGGAATTCCAATCGAATCGACATTTAATATCATTGGCCAAGAAAAAATTAAAATCCTAAATAACGAACGTATAACGATAAAGATTGATGAAATTAATTCAGCTCGATCAATTCGTTGGAAGTTTAAAAATACATTTTGGCTAGATACAGACACAGGATTTGTTTGGAAAGCGATTCAACATTTCAACCCACTCTCACCACCAATTGAAATCCAAATCACCAAGCCTGCGAATCAATAGTGAAATAAAAAAAGGCAACCCGTAGGTTGCCTTTTTTCGAAAACTATACGTAATTAACAGGCGCAATAACTTGCATTCTCAGGACCAGTTGTACCAGTTGCTGTATTTGTACCTGTAGAAGTAGAAGTGGAAGATGTAGTTCCATCTCCACCAGTTAAAGCCCCAATTGCAACAGCCAATCCAGCCGCAACTGCAATGCTTACAAGTGCACCTCTTCCCAAATCTCCTGTAGCTGCTGCAGCTGCATCTTGACCCGCTGCCGCCCCAGAAACTGTCTTAAAATTTGGTAGTAAAGTACCTGTCAAAGGAACGGTTTTTACTGAAGCGATTGGAGAACCAAAAGGGGCTGCGGCAAAAGATATAGATGGACAGACGGCAAGCGCCAAAGCAAAAACTAAGCAATTAAGCCTTTTAAGCATCATACAAAGGGCCTCCACCCGTAAAATATTTGGGGCAATCTAAATATTACTTTACCCACCAATACGAAACTAGCGTTTTTTTCAAAACATCACAAGTAATTTTACGAGTAAAAAAATAACATTTATTAAAGAACTAAACTATGAATGTTGTAATTATACAACACTTCACTAAGATTAAATCTAAAATACTTCCTTCACGAGGCCTTTCAAAAAACTCGACACAATCACGAGATTTTCAGTGGTAGAAAAAATTTGGTGTCCATTGTTTGAGTCACCTTCCACGATGATAGATTTAGAATTTTCTCTTCCAAGCAGATATTTCTCACATCCATGGTCCTTATTTCTAATATACCAAGGATCATTTTTCCCAATTAGAGCTAATATAGGTTCATCTAGTGGTGAAAATATTCCCTCGACATGAGGTGCGCCAGAACAATTCCATTGAGCTATAACTCTCCCCCTAAACTCATCTCCTCTATAAAGCGCAGCTGCTACGCCTCCTTCTGAGTTACCCATTAAAACTAAACGTTCATAATCTGCCCAAGACTCAAGCCACAAACGATCAAGAGCATAAGCTATCTCAGCTAAACGAAAGTCATAGACAAAAAGATTAAACCCCCCAGTCATACTTTTTGGATCACATTGCAAAGGGCGCCATTTGCGAGCAAAGCTGTTTGGAGCAACAACAATAAACCCACTTTTTGCAAGATGAACCAATAAATCCTTATTACCAATTCCTGTACAGCCGTGCATGTAAACTAATATTGGAAATTTCTTACCAAATGGGCTTAAACTCAAACGTTCTTCCATTTCACTTGATCCCATCTTCGTAATTATAGGCTCTGTTTCCCCCAAAGGAGGAATTACTACTTGGGCATTGGACCAGGTTAGAGCAAGATCAGGTTCCTGATCATAAAAATTTGAAGTTGAACAGGAAACTATTAGAAGAAAAAATAAAGACACCAGAAATCTAATAATCACCTATTCTCTCCAAGGTTAATTGTCTTCCCTGATTGTGCCCACCAACTGGGCATGAATGATGTTATTGACTTAACCGCATTACTAGCTGATATAGAATCAGAAAAAATCCCAAAACATGCCGGTCCAGAGCCAGACATTCTAGCCAACAAACAACCTGATTGGTTATTCAAGAAATGTAGAACTTCTTTTATTTCTGGAGCAAATGTCTCAGCTGACAATAACAAGTCATTAGTCTGAGATGATAAAAAATCAATTAAGCTCTGGATGTTGCGAAACATTGGAAAGTAACTATCAATCTTCTTTTTATTTTTTATCAGAACAAAACTTGAGAATACATCCTTAGTAGAAACTGATATAGGAGGACATACTAAAACAACTGGGATAGAAAACAATTCTGGTTGGAGAGAAACCTTTTCTCCATAACCCTCCATTCGTAATGTTTTACTTTCCAAACATGCGAGCACGTCCGCACCTAAGCTAACCGCAATCTCTCTTTGTTTTTCATAATTAATACCCACAATACGACTTGCAGCACGTATTACGGCTGCTGCATCTGCTGATCCTCCCCCTAGGCCAGCTGCAACAGGGAGATTCTTTGTAAGTTTAACAGAAAATGAAGTTTTCACTCCCGAAGCGTCCTTCACAGCGGTTGCCGCTCGAACAACTATATTTTCTCTAATATTATTTTCTTTAAGGCTCGAGCCAAAAAAACCACTAATTTCTAGAGATGGAGATTCTGAAAGAGACAGATCAATCTTGTCAAAGATATCAATAAAAACTACTAAACTATCAAGCTCATGGTAACCACTTCGCATGCGATTAAAAACATTAAGATAAAGATTAACCTTTGCAGGAGCTAATTCTCTTATTGATAAAGTCGTCTTAGTCACTAAGTCCGTTAACAATTTTATCTTTAATTATTGCAATAGAAGCTTCGTCAACACCAAGATCTAAGGCTCGTTGCCACTGAAAAACTGCTTCACGTTTCCGCCCAACTTTCCAGTAAGCATCACCAAGATGATCATTTATAGTTGGTTCAGCGGGAGTAAGCTGTAGTGCCCGCTCTAATTCTTTAGTTGCTTCTTGATATTTACCTAATTTGTAATAGCCCCAACCTAAGCTATCGACGATGAATCCTGCTGCAGGTTGTTGTTCAACGGCCCTAATGATCATCTGGGTTGCTTCTTCTATATTTACGCCCATATCTATCCATGAATATCCCAAATAATTGAGTACAAAAGGTTGATCCGGTTGTAATTCTAAAGCTTTTAAAAAATCGGCTTCAGCTAGACTCCATTGATTTGAACGCTCATAAGTGGTTCCCCGAGTGTAAAATAATCCCCAATGTCTTGGTTCAATCTGATCAATACGATCAATTGCCTCACTATAGGCAATAGAAGCCTCAACAAATTGTTCATTCATTCTATAAACATCACCAAGGGTAGTCAGGGCTTCATTTGATTGAGGCCTCTCAGCAGTCATGCCCTGCAAAAGGGCAATCGCTTCACTAAGACGATCTAATTTCCCTAAAAGAAGGGCTATATTCATTCTAGATTCCCAATAATAAATTGAATTTGATTTTATTTCTTTGAGCGTGCTTAGCGCAGATTCATTAGCACCCTCCTGTTCCATGGTCTCAGATAGAATCATTCGGGCTGAATCAAAATCTTTCCTTAAATAACTAGCCATTCTAGCAAAATTTCTTGCTGCATTAGATGCGCTCTCCTGGGAGAGAGACATCGCAACTGCATAGAAAACCTCTGCAAGTCCATCATTAACGCTATTTATCAAAGGTAGAGTTGAACTTCCGGACTGAATTCGAAGTAAAGCAGCCTGAATAGGAGTACTAAATTGAACATCCAAAAAACTTTCGTAAACATTAATTGCAGCTTCAATTTGGTTTTGTTGTTCAAGAAAATTTCCGTAAGCCTCTACCTGACGAGATCCAGCTCCACCATTTAAAGCATCCCGGAAGGAGGTCTCAGCTAATTGAATATTGTTAGTATATGTATAAATCAAAGCCTTCATATAATTTTCAAAAGGTGCGTATTGGAGATTACCACCAAGAATATCAAGCACTTTTATTGCTTCATTAACTTTACCTTCCCCAACTAGAGTCCATGATAAAACCAATGGGGCCATTAAACGATTAAGACCATTTCTTGGTACATTATTAAGAAATTGGCTCGCCTGAGGATAATTGCCATTTTTTGCAGCGCCCATCGCCGCCAAAAGACCTGCTGTTCCAGTTAAATCATTTTCTCCAGCAAGTCTTTCAGATAACTCAATTGCTCTTTGAACTTGGCCATCAGCCAAAAAAAACAACGAAGCAACCGATATTAATAAGGAGTTATCTGGATCAACTGCTAAAACAGCATCATAGTAAGCTGCCGCGTTAGTTAAGTCCGAGGTAGCTCCAGCATATCTTGCGGCAAGATATTCCCCAGCTCGCATGTCCAGACTTACAGCAGATGAGGCGAAAAGAAAGTTAGCCCCAAAAAGAACCAGAAGCAATTTCATTGCTAATCTTGGCTTTTGAGCCCTGTAATAAGTTATTTTCAATCCTCATCTCCCTTTTAGAAAAACTACTTTATCTGATTATTACGTAAAATCTAACAATCAAGATTGATTAATTCTAATTATTTTCAATAATTATCAACATAAAGCAATGGAATAACTACATTCCAAGATAGTTAGGTCCGCCCCCTCCCTCAGGGACAGTCCATAAAATGTTCGATGAGGGATCTTTAATTTCACATGCTTTGCAATGAATACAGTTAGAAGCATTGATTTGGAGGCTAAGATTCTGGTTATTTTCAGCTAATTCATAAACCCCAACTGGACAGATTCTAAGTTCAGGTAAATCATATTGAGGCAAATGAAAATTAATTGGTATTTGTTCATCAACAACCTTTAGGTGTTTAGGCTGATCCTCATGATGATTAACACCAGAAGCATATGCGGAAGAAGAGCGATCAAATGATATTATATTGTCTGGCTCAGGATAACTAATCTTTCCCTTAATTGAAGCCCCCATAAGCTTCTTATGATCTGGAACAGAATTATGTAATGTCCATGGAGCCTTCCCCCTTAATAACAAAAGATCAATGCCTGCATGAACAATGCCAGTGAAAAACCCCCAACGCATCCCCGGGCGGAAATTTCTACTTCTATAAAGTTCTTTCATGAGCCACGTTTTTTTAGTTGCACCGTTAAAATCAATTTCAAATTCTGGAGCCACGTTTTTATTAGCTAATTTCTTAATAATTGAATCCGCAGCAATCATTCCGCTCTTCATGGCTGTATGAATACCTTTAGATCTTGCTGCATTGAGAAATCCTGCAGAGTCACCTACTAAAACACCTCCTGGAAAACTTAATCGAGGCAAAGACTGAAATCCTCCTTCAGCAATTGACCGTGCGCCATATGAAAGCCTTTCTCCATCTTTAAGAAATTTTTTGATAAAAGGATGGGTCTTAAATTTTTGAAATTCTTTAAAAGGATCTAAATGTGGATTTGAGTAATCAAGAGCAACTACGAGCCCAACTGAAGCAAGATTTTCTTCTAGTTCATACAAAAATCCGCCTCCAAATGCATTGCCAAGCAATGGCCACCCAGCAGTATGTGTGACATGCCCAGGCCTTACTTTTCCGGGTGGCAATCGCCAAATTTCTTTAAAACCAAGTCCATAAGTTTGAGGATCTGAATCAGACCTTAAATCATAATTATCAATAATCTGCTCTGAAAGTGAACCGCGACATCCTTCAGCAAATACAGTGACAGAGGCATTTAACTCTATACCTTTTTGAAATAAAGACCCTCTCTCTCCATTCCGATTTATACCAAAATCACCAGTAGTTATCCCAGTTACAGCACCATTTGAATTAGTTTTATAACTGGATGCAGTAAATCCAGTTATAATATCAACCCCGAGTTCCTCTGCTTCTTTTGCCAACCACTTACATAATTCACCAAGCTTAACGATGTAACATCCTTGATGTTTCATTTCTTTTGGAAGCATCCACTGAGGCCAAAAAAATGGATCCCTTTGTGTCAATAAAATAAATTTCTCTCTAGAAACCTTAGTTGTTACTGGCGCACCCCTTAAAGCCCAGTCAGGTATCAACTCAGTTAATGCTATGGGATCAAGAATAGCCCCTGATAAAATATGAGAACCTACTTCTGCACCTTTCTCAATCACTGCAACCTTAAGGGAATTACCCGAGTTTGCAGAAATCTGCATTAATCGTATTGCTGTTGACAGACCTGCCGGTCCCGCCCCAACAATAACTACATCAAAATTTATATTTCCTTCATTAATATTGTCTGTCGAAGAAACTGTCATATTATTTGTCATTTCAAATTATTTATTTACAATCTAACCAGTGATTGTTTCAAAGAGCGTGCTATCATATATTTATGATGAACAAAGAAAAATCAAATATTGATTTTCATGCACTTTTATCTTGGTATGTGGAATGTGGGGTAGACGAAGCAGTCTCGGAATTCCCCATAAATCGTCTATCAAAAGAAATTGCAGACAACAACATACTTTCTATTAGAAATTCCAATGAAACGAACCTTTCTGTTAACGAACAGCATTTCCTGTCAACCACAAATAATAATTCTCCACTACAAGAAAGCATAATCCTTTCTGATTGTAATGACTTAGAAAGCCTACGGAAAGAACTGGACACTTTTGAGGGCTGTTCATTAAAAAAAACAGCCACACAGCTTGTTTTTTCAGATGGAGACCCAAATGCCTCTTTAATGGTGATTGGTGAGGCTCCGGGGGCTGAAGAAGATAGAGCAGGAAAACCTTTTGTTGGTCCAGCAGGGCAGTTGTTAGATAAAATGCTTAAATCCATTGGTCTAAATAGAGCGGATGTATACATAGCCAACATAGTTCCTTGGAGGCCTCCTGGAAATCGCCAACCATCACAAAATGAAATTGAAGTATGCCTCCCCTTTATTCATAAGCAAATTGAACTAGTGGCTCCTAAATTTCTGTTGTTATTGGGGGGTGTATCTTCAAAAACATTATTAAACTCTCCAGAAGGAATTACCAAAATACGCGGGAAATGGTTTAATTATGTTTATAAAAATAATGAAAATGTTACTAAAGAAATTTTAACGATGCCTACTTTCCACCCATCTTACCTTTTGAGATCCCCCATCAAAAAAAGAGAATCATGGGAGGACCTACTAAGTTTGAAAGATAAACTTATAGAAAGATCTAGTTGATAGTCTTAAATTCCTCCATATACTTAATTAATCAATAATATTTTTCGTTTAGACTTAGATGTGAAAGTTATAAGAAGATTTTAACTACATGGTAATAGAATAAAAAATAATGAAAATTAATTTTTTTATAATCTCTGTAATATTTTACTCTACTCTGTTAACGCCAAGTTCTGGCCATGCTGAGGGTTCAAAAATCCCAGCTGAATTATCACCTTCAGACATTATTTTATACCGTCAAATCTTTGACATTCAAAAATCTGGGCAGTGGGAACAAGCTGAAGCCATCAAAGAAGATATTGAAAATCCAATACTATTTGGTCATGTAGAATTTCAAAAACTAATGCATCCGACAAGCTACAGATCTTCATATGATGAACTAAATCATTGGCTAAGTATTTGGGGAGATCAGCCAGATGCAGACCGAATATTTCGCCTTGCAATGCGTCGCAAGCCTTCTAGCGCCAACGACCCAACATCTCCAAGAACACCTCAAGTTTCCTCTGAATGGCCCACAAATTTTGTAACAATAAAATCTCCCCCGCCTAACCAATCATATCAAGTAACGAGGTCCGCATCTGATGCTAGGCGGGTAAAAAATGCTTTTTCTCATGTTTATAAGCACCTTCGCGAGGGTGATGTTGATCTCGCTATAAAAGACCTTAACAATGGTATTGTTATCAACACCGTATTCGATAAAACTGAAAAGGCAATTTTGTCTTCTAAAATTGCAGCTTCTGCATTTCGAAAAGGCAATGATGCATTAGCATTAGAACTTTCATCAAAAGCTGCTGAAGTTGCTCGAAACTGGGTACCAGAATCAGATTGGATAGCTGGTCTAGCTGCCTGGAATATGAATCTATTTAAAATCGCAAAATTTCATTTTGAAAAAGCAGCTAATTCAGAAATTCTTTCGCCAGAAAAGCATGCGGGGGCAGCCTTTTGGGCCGCTAGGGCAAGCCTTGCTTCTCATAATCCTGAAAATGTCATTTCATGGTTACAAGAAGCTGCTTCTGAGTCCAATACATTCTATGGACAACTTGCATCTAGGCAACTGGGTATAGAATTAAATATTGAATTCAATCTACCCATACTTAGTAAAATTGAAATTCAGTCAGCTTTAGATATAAAAGCTGTACGTCGATCTATAGCTCTTGGCCAAATTGGTGAAATTTATTGGGCTGAGAAAGAGATACGTTCTGTTTATAATAAAGTAGGTATTGGAATTGCAAGACCACTTTTAGCAGTCGCTGGCCAATATGGAATGCCATCAAGCTCTCTTTACTTAGCAAGGATGCTTTTAAATTCAGCGGGTTTAACTTTTTATTTGGGATTGTATCCGGAAGCGCCGTGGGAACCTTTAGACGGATACACAGTTGACCGAGCTCTGGTAAACGCTTTTATAAGACAAGAATCAGCATTTCGAACTAATGCAAGAAGTGTGGATGGCGCTCGGGGCCCAATGCAATTAATGCCTTCAACTGCTAGCTTTATTACAAATGATTCAACATTAAGAAATAAAAATGCTGATCTCCTCTATTTACCTGAAAAGAATATACAGATTGGCCAAAAATATCTTTTACATTTAATGAATGACAATAATTTTAAGGATAATATCTTATTAGTTGTGGCTGCCTATAATGGAGGCCCTGGTAACTTAAACAGATGGACAAACTCTATGGGACTGGTAACAGACCCCTTAATTTTTATTGAAAAAATTCCGGTCACAGAAACTAGAAATTTTGTTTCAAAAATATTTTCAAATTTATGGATTTATCGTACACTTTTAGAGCAACAAAACCCTATTTTAGATTCTATAGCATCCAATAAATGGCCTATCTATTATAGGCTTGATTAATTATATTGGCTTATATGTCTAAACGTATAGATCTTTCCAGGAAATTCGTTCCTGTCAATATATCAGTAATTACTATTTCTGATACGAGGACTATTGAAACAGATACTTCAGGAGACGTACTCACAGAAAGAATAATTCAGTCTGGCCATAATTTAACTAGCAGGTCTATTGTTAAGGATGAAATCAATGCCATTACTGAAACTTTAAAAGCCTTAATTTCAAATAATTTGACTGATGTTATTATTACAACTGGAGGAACTGGAGTAACAGGAAGAGACATCACTCCAGAAGCATTTGAAATGATCTGTGATAAAATAATTCCAGGATTTGGAGAACTTTTTCGAGCAATTAGTTTTAAGAAAATTGGAACCTCATCTTTACAATCTCGAGCAATTGCAGGAATAGCAAAAGGAAAGTATTTATTTGCTGTTCCTGGTTCTCCAAATGCATGCAAGGATGCATGGGACGAAATTCTTATTTTCCAGCTTGACATAAGACACAAGCCTTGTAATTTTGTTGAACTAATTAGCAGGCTTAAAGAATAGTTTTTTAATTACATTTGATAACTTTATTATGAAATTTTCTTACGTAATCGTTTTAATAATCTTAGAAACAATTACCTTTTCCTCATCTTCATTTTCACAAAATAATAACGTCGAACAGTTAATGGTTATGAATCCATGGGCTAGGGCAACAATGACTAGTAGCCAAAATGGGGCAGTATACTTGACAATTATGAATAAATCGGATTCTACGGTTTACTTTAATGGAGCCTCTTCAAATATCTCAGAAATGGTTATGTTGCATCAAACCATCATAGACGAGCGTAACATTGCAAAAATGACCTCGATAGATAAGGTTGCAATTAATCCTAAAGAACAAATTAATTTAGAACCAGGTGGGCTTCATTTAATGCTTAAAGGTATTTCATCGCCTTTAATGGAGGGAGATAATTTCTCATTAATTTTATATTTTGAAAAAGCAGAATCTATTGAGGTAGTAGTTAATGTAAAGGGGCACTCCCATGTGCAAGAACATAAACATGCATCTTCTGAATAAAGAATAAATTTGAAATTTCCAACATTAGAAATAGAGAAGAAGTTTGGAAAACCTATTGCAGGAATTGATGAGGCAGGACGTGGCCCATTAGCAGGACCAGTTGTTGCAGCAGCAGTTTTAATAAAAAATCCACAGAAGGTTATTCTCCCTAAAATTATAAACGACTCTAAAAAACTATCACCAGCATTACGATTCGAACTTTTATCAGAACTAAAAATGAATAATGGAATTAATATAGGTATTGGAATGTCTAGTGTGCATGAAATTGATGAGATAAATATATTACAAGCCACTATGCTTGCAATGAAAAGAGCGATAAATGATCTAACTTTTAAACCTGAATTAATTTTGGTAGATGGGAATAAATCCCCCAATTTTTCGTGCAACTCAATCGCAATTCCAGGTGGGGATAGAAAGTGCGTTTCCATTTCTGCAGCAAGTATTGTAGCAAAAGTTACAAGAGACAAAATAATGGAAAAACTTGATCTAATTTATCCACACTTTTTCTGGGAATCAAATAAAGGATATGCAACTAAGAAACATCGGACAGCAATTATGGAGTTAGGACCAACTCCTCATCACCGAAAATCTTTCGGATTAGTAAAAGAAATGCTTGAAAAAATATAAATCTATAACTTTAAAAATATAAACTCTTACTTAAGAAAGTCCTTTTAGAATTACCTTCTTCATTACAGATGGTAACCCTGCATCCATAATCTCATTTTTTGATATCCATATTCCTGAATTTTTATCATCGGTTTCATTTTCCCTTCCAGATAGTATGCTGAGCTCAAGATGAAAATGACTGAATGTGTGCTTTACAATACCATTTACTTTTTCCCAAATAATATTTCCAGGAAAATAATTTTCAATCTCTTCCTCACTCCATATATAATTTCTCCATGGAGTACCTGGAAGACCAAGCATGCCAGGGAGCAGGCCTTTCTCTGGACGACGTTCGAATAAAACGGAACCGTCAGGTCTGGTTAACAAAAAAATTATTCCATATCTTTTGGAACGTATAGGAGTTTCTGAACGAACTGGAATTTGATGTGTAAGTTTTAACTTCTCTGCAACACAATCTTTATTCCATGGACAGACATTGCATTCTGGATCTTTAGACTTACATACTAATGCACCAAGATCCATTAAGGCTTGAGTCCAATCTCTTGAACGAGTCAAAGGATGAATAGATTCTGCGATTTTTTTTATTGAAAGCCTTGCTTTAGGAAAAGGGATTTTAATTCCAAATAAACGAGAAATAACACGCTCAACATTAACATCGATCCCAACTGTTGGATGGTCGAAAGCTATAGCTGAAATAGCAGCTGCTGTGTAATTTCCAATCCCTGGAAGTTTCTTGAGCTCTTCTTCACTTTCTGGGAAAACCCCATCATATTCATTTAAGATAATCAAAGCACATCTGTGGAGATTCCTCCCTCGGGCATAATAGCCAAGACCTGCCCAAGCACTTAACACCTCCTCAAGAGAGGCATTAGCAAGATCACTAACTTTTGGCCAACGTAATAAAAATTTTTGTATAAATGGGGTTGCAACATCAGCTCGCGTTTGTTGGAGCATGATTTCACTAACCCAAACACTATATGGGTCAGGAATTTTGCCTGATATTGCCCTCCATGAAAACTCGCGTCCATTTAAAGCATACCAATCAAGCAAACTCCCCTGAAGGTCCTGCTTATTAGTTAGATCGTTTTTAGCCATCATCAAACAATACCTCATAAACCTATGTATTTTAAAATAAATGATGACGTAAATTCTATAAGGGAGCACTATATAGATATGAATCGCAAGTCTACAACTTGGGGTTTAGCTCCCTTGGGATCAGTAATCCCAAAGTCTGCATCCCCAGCGATGCGTCGGAGGGGGTTTGCCCATTCATCTATAATTACCCATTGGTCAAATATTGTAGGGGAAAAAATTGGTGATGGAAGTTGCCCTGAAAAACTGTCCTTCTCAGCAAAAGAAGGCTCTGGAGGAACACTCACAATTCGTGTCGAAGGAGGCTTAGCTCTAGAATTGCAACATCTTGAACCTGTACTGATAGAAAGAATAAATCAATTTTTTGGGTATAATGCAGTCAATAAAATTAAAATTTTACAAGGTTTTCTGCCCAAAACTGCAAAAAAACCCTTAAAATCTAAAAAAAAATTAAGTAAAGAAGAGGTCTTAAAAATAGACAAAATTGTTCAAGATACCGACAACAAAGAGCTCAGGAAGGCCCTTAGATCGCTGGGCAAAGAAATGTTAAAGGAAAAACCATCATAGTTATATACGACGAGCACAAATCTCTATAGTATACACCATATGTTGTGTCCTGAGGGTACCGATGCACCTATTTAGAGTAAATTTTGGCATATTGCTCATTGCGTTTGCGTTGTTTGCCTTTTCCACCTCTGCATATTCTGCAGATGGAGATATGTCTCTTGGAAATCCATCTGCGCCAGTTACAGTTATAGAATATGCTTCGATGACATGTCCGCATTGCGCATCATTCCACCAGGATAATTTTCCACTTCTGAAATCAGAATTTATTGAAACAGGGAAGGTATATTTCATTTTTAGGGAGTTTCCACTCGATAACTTAGCTTTAGCTGCATCTGTGCTAGCAAGATGCTCTGGTCCTGATAGGTTTTTTCCTTTTATTGATATCCTGTTTGAACAACAAAGCTCCTGGACTCGTTCAGAAAACCCAATTCAATCTCTTTCTCTAATTGGACAGCGTGGAGGGCTCGGCAATGATGCATTTGTTGCCTGCCTCGATAATGTAGATCTTGTAAATGAAATAGCTAATTCCAGACTGGAAGCTGAAAATCAATATAATGTTACCAGCACACCAACCTTTATAGTGAACGGGGTACCTGTCTCTGGCAATCTTCCTTGGGAAGAATTTTCAAATCTTCTTGAACTCGCTGCCAAAGGACAAAATATACAAGATGATCTAGAACCCCCTATAGCAGAACAAGCTAACAATCCTTTTGGAACGGTAATAGCAATTTCTTTAGTTCTTTCGTTACTTGTAGTAGTCGCAATCTTCTTTCTTAGACAGCCACGAAACAGAGGAAGTTAAAAGGAGGTATTTTAGGACGTGCATTTTTCACGATTACGATTAACTGGATTTAAATCTTTTGTTGAGCCTTCTGAGCTTTATATTGAACCAGGCATGACTGGAATAGTTGGCCCTAACGGCTGTGGAAAATCTAATCTTGTTGAAGCACTTCGATGGGTTATGGGCGAAACATCTCCCAAAAGCATGAGAGGTGGCGGAATGGAGGATGTAATCTTCGCAGGGACTCAAACTCGCCCCCCTCGTAATTTTGCTGAAGTATCTCTGCTTCTTGATAATTCTGGGCGTACTGCTCCTAATACATTCAATAACTATAATGAAGTTGAAGTTACTAGACATATAGAACGTGAACAAGGATCCTCATATTCAATTAACTCTAGCGAAGTTCGAGCACGAGATGTTCAATTACTCTTCGCAGACATGGTAACTGGCGCTCACTCCAGTGCATTGGTCAGCCAAGGACAAATTGGAATAATGATTCAAGCTAAACCAGTTGAAAGACGATCATTGTTAGAAGAAGCAGCCGGAATTACCGGTCTACACTCAAGAAGACACGAGGCAGAACTTAAATTAAGAGCAGCAGAATCAAACTTAGAAAAATTGACTAATCATTCTAATACACTCGACTCTCAGTTGAGAGGACTAAAAAGACAGGTACGACAAGCCTCTAGGTATTCTAATCTTTCGGGACTTATTCGTTCGACAGAGGCATTGCTATTTATACGACTTTGGGAAGATTCTGAAAATGAAGTTCATGAATCAGTAACCATTCTACATAAAATAGAGCGAGAGGAAGCACTTTCTGTTGAAACAAGATCCCAAGCCTATAGGGAGCAGCTTGGCATTGAGGAAAAAATTCCTTCATTACGGGATTCGGAAGCATCCTCAGCCGCAAAATTTCAGAGATTAATAATGGAGCAAGAAAATTTAGAATCAGAAGTCTCTCGTTCTCAAGATGATATAGATCGATTTAAAGTTCTCCTTGCTCAAACTGAGATTGATCAATTAAGGGAAAAGTCTTTGATTCAAGATGCAATATCAAAGATTCAGTCACTGGAGAAAGAGAAATCGGACCTTAATATTCCAGAACTAGATAATTCTGATATTGAATCGTTATCGATTAGCCCTGAAGAAACAATTCCTGAAATATCTTCCGCACTTAAAAATGCTGAAGAAAAATTAAATAGACTTGTTATTGCCGAAAAGAATCGAGCCACGGCCCAAACAAACCTCAATGAGGCACATGAAACTTCTCAAGAATCAGAAATAGCATACAGAAAATTACTTGCAGAAAAAAATGCTCTTACCGATCTTCTTGAAAACGATTATGAAAACTCAGAATCTCCACTCATTGATGAAGTATCAGTAATGGAGGGATATGAAGCTGCGCTTGCTGCAGCACTTGGAGAAGATCTTCAAGTCTCTGGAGATACAAAATATCCTTCAAATTGGAGAATAATAGAGCCAACAACTAACCCTTCCCTTCCTGATGGAGCTGAGCCACTTAGTAACTATGTTAAAGTACCCTCAGCCGTTGAACTAAGGTTAAGTCAAATAGGACTAGTTGAAGATCTACGAGGAAAGGATCTTTCCCAACAATTACAACAAGGACAAAGAATCGTAAGTAAAAAAGGAACTTCATGGCGTTGGGATGGATTCACAAAAGCCCCAGAATCAAATTTACAACAGACAGCTAGATTAGTACAAAGAAATAGGCTTAAAGAATTAACATCCGAAGAAAGCTCCCTAAAACAATCATCAGATACTTCTCTACAAATTTTGGAAAAAATTAAAGCCGAGGCTTCAAAATCTTATACAGCTGAGTCAGAAGCTAGAATAAATTCCCGTCAAGCAGATGAAGCGCTTAACCTGGCTCGCGAAACTCATACAATTGCAATCCAAAATGCGGTAGCTCAAAATGAGAGAGCGGTAGCTCAAAAAGAGAATTCGATTGCAAGGCTTTCAGCAATAAATGAAGAACTCGATTCTTGGAGAAAGAGAAAAGATTCAGCGAATCAACAACTAGACAGGCTAACCGAACGACTCAAAACTGAAAAAAAAGAACTAGAAGAGTTGAAGTTAAAACCCGCTAAATTAGAAGAATTTAGATCCTCTTTACTGAGTAAAATTCAAGAAGCAGATATTCAAAAAAGTAGAGCTGCTGATCTACTAGCTGAAGCTGAATCTCATCTATTTGAAGCTAACAAAATATCTAAAGATTCTGAATTAGCCGAAAATAAAATACGTGAAAACCGAATCAGAACTGAAAGTCGACTTTTGTCAGCAAAAGAACGGCGTGATGACCTCTCTCAACGAATTCTTGATCAACTAGATGCTTCACCAGATGAAATGAGACAAATAGCTCAGCTAAAGCAAGATAGTCTAATTCCAGAACAGGAAGACATTGAAGCTAAGCTTATGAGATTAAAAAAGGAAAGAGAAAATATGGGCGCAGTTAATCTTCTAGCTGCATCTGAAGCAGAAGAGCTTCAAGAACAACTTAATCGTATTGCTCTTGAAAAAGAAGATCTAGAAGGCGCAATTCGTAAATTACGATCAGGTATTGGTAGTTTGAATCGTGAAGGAAGAGAAAGAATGATTGCTGCGTTCAGCTCTGCCGATGAAAATTTCCAAAAACTTTTCACCAAGCTTTTTGGCGGAGGAAAAGCTTATCTTAAGCTTGTTGATTCAGAAGATCCACTCGAGGCTGGCCTTGAAATCTACGCAAGCCCCCCCGGGAAAAGACTTCAGGCACTTTCATTATTATCTGGAGGTGAGCAAGCACTGACTGCAATTGCACTTCGATTTGCAGTATTTTTGACGAACCCAGCCCCTATTTGTGTGTTGGACGAAGTAGATGCTCCTTTAGACGATGCGAATGTTTCACGATTCTGCGATCTAATTCAAGAAATGGCCAGTCAAACTGAAACTCGATTCTTGTTAATAACCCACCACCCACAAACAATGGCAAGAGTAGATCGATTATTTGGTGTGACAATGTCAGAACAAGGAGTTTCACAGCTTGTTTCAGTTGATTTATCCAGAGCTGAAGCATTACGCGAAGCAAGCTGATTTTATATAACCCCTCCTATTTTCTTTAAGTTTTTTACTACATTAGATGCCTTAATCGCACGGTTGACACCTAAGAAGTGGGACCTTATGGTTCGCGCGGTTTTTATGCGAAACGGAGCATTATGGCCAACCAAGATCAACCACCAGAAATTACAGGGCTCAGAGAAAAAATACTGAGGGAAAAAGCTAAAAAAAATGCCAATACTAACCCCCCAGTTAATAGGAGCAATGAAATAGGCCTAGCCTTGAGGATCGCAACTGAAATGGCTGCAGCGCTATTTGTAGGTGGAATGTTGGGATGGGCTATAGATAACCAATTCGAGACAAAACCTTGGGGTCTATCTATACTTCTGGTTCTTGGTGCTGTTGCTGGAATGCGAGGTGCCT
>CAZHAN010000004.1:0-4663 GCA_964530575.1 uncultured Rhizobiaceae bacterium
GTTAGTATGGGCAAGAACTCTCGACCTCGTTCCCTTGATGAGTTTGCAGCTATGGCTGTAGCAACACGATTGCGTGTTGGTCCGCAGAAGTTAAATCTGGTCGCAGCATCAATTCGCGGTCAGGGAGTTAATAAAGCACTTGCTGAGCTTACATTTTCTAGGAAATCAATTGCGCTTGACGTTAAAAAGGTTTTGCAGTCTGCCATAGCGAATGCTGAGAATAACCATCAACTTGATGTTGATAAATTATATGTTGCAGAGGCTACAGTCGGGAAAAGCATGGTTATGAAGCGATGGAGAGCTCGTGCTCGCGGTAGGTCAGCACGTATTTTGAAACCCTGGAGTAGAATAAGAGTCATTGTGAAAGAGCGTGAGGAAGGTTAGTTAGCGAATGGGACAGAAGGTAAACCCTATTGGGCTTAGAATAGGCATCAATCGTACTTGGGATTCTCGTTGGTATGCTGATGGAGAACGGTATGCAGATATACTGCATGAGGATCTTGCGATTAGAAAATATCTTGAGCGCCGATTGTCACAGGCTGGTGTTAGTCGTGTTGTCATTGAACGCCCAGCTAAGAAGGCTCGTGTTACAATCCATACTGCACGGCCAGGTGTTGTTATAGGAAAAAAGGGGGCGGATATCGAAAAACTTCGTAGTTCACTCTCAAAGATGACAGGCTCAGATGTGCAATTAAATATTGTTGAGATTAGAAAGCCAGAAATTGATGCAAAGCTTGTAGCTGAGAATATAGCCCAGCAACTGGAAAGACGTGTTGCATTCCGTCGTGCCATGAAGCGAGCAGTGCAATCTGCTATGCGACTTGGAGCTGAAGGGATACGAATTACATGCGGTGGTCGATTAGGTGGTGCTGAAATTGCACGTGTTGAATGGTATCGCGAAGGCAGAGTTCCACTTCATACTCTAAGAGCAGATATTGATTATGGGGTAGCTACTGCAGCAACTGCATATGGTGCTTGTGGAGTAAAAGTTTGGGTTTTTAGAGGGGAAATTTTATCCCACGACCCAATGGCCCAAGATAATCGTAGATCGGAACAACAGGTAAATAGATAAATTATGTTACAGCCAAAACGCACAAAATATCGCAAAGCTCATAAAGGGAGGATTCACGGTTTATCTAAGGGTGGGTCAACTCTTAACTTTGGTTCCTATGGTCTTAAGGCGGTTACTGCTGGACGTATAACGGCTCGACAAATTGAAGCTTGCAGGCGTGCTGTCACAAGACATATTAAGCGTTCCGGAAGAATGTGGATTCGTATCTTTCCTGATGTTCCAGTTTCTAAGAAACCTACTGAAGTCCGTATGGGAAAAGGAAAAGGCTCTCCTGAGTACTGGATGTGTAGAGTTTCAGCAGGTCGTATAATGTTTGAGCTAGATGGTGTTGCTCCTGAGTTAGCTGTTGAAGCCTTTACAAGGGGAGCTGCAAAATTACCTGTTCAGACTAAGGTTGTAATTAGACCGGGTATTGGTGGTTAGGAAACAATTATGGGTGCTCAAGAATACAAAGGAAAGTCCATAGATGAGTTAGGCACTGATCTATTACAACTTCAAAAGGAAGCATTTAATCTGCGTTTTCAACAGGCTTCTGGTCAATTAGAGAACACTGCCCGTATACGTAAGGTAAAAAAAGATATAGCTCGAATTAAAACATTATTGCCAAAAAAAACTTTGGCTAACCAATAAATATTAGGAGAAGGCTTTGGCAGGACGAGTAATGAAGGGAAAAATTGTGAAGGACAGGGGCGATAAAACAGTTGTTGTTGAAGTTGAGCGTCGTGTCCAACATCCTTTATATAAAAAGTTTATACGCAAACGAAAGCGTTTTCATGCTCACGACGAAATGAACGAACATAAAGTAGGGGATATAGTAAATATTCAAGAATGTAGGCCTATATCAAAGCTTAAGAGCTGGCGCGTTGTTAGTGCAGATTAGTATTAGAATTATTTTGAAAAGAAAACTTAGATGATTATAGCAGAGACAAATTTAGATGTAGCAGATAATTCTGGGGCCAGAAAAGTGCAATGTATAAAAGTGCTTGGTGGTTCAAAGAGAAAGTCTGCATCTATAGGTGACGTGATCGTAGTGTCTGTCAAAGAAGCCATCCCTAGGGGGAAAGTAAAAAAGGGAGATATGCTTCGAGCTGTTGTTGTTCGTACAGCAAAAGAAGTACGACGATCGGATGGGAGTGCAATTAGATTTGATCGGAATGCTGCAGTTTTAGTCAGTGCATCAGGGGAACCAATAGGTACACGTATATTTGGTCCTGTCACAAGAGAATTACGCGCTAAAAAACATATGAAAATTGTTTCCCTTGCCCCAGAAGTTATATAGGCAGGATATCAAATGAATATACAGACTAAAAAACCGAAATTCCGCATTAAGAAGGGTGATGAGGTGGTCATTCTTACTGGCAGTGAGCGAGGGAAAAAAGGAAAAATTCTTCGAGTCATTGTTAAGGATAAGAGAGTTTTAGTTCAAGGTGTTAATATGGTAAAGCGCCACAGTAGGCAAACACAGACAAGTCCTGGGGGAATAATTGAGAAAGAAGCTCCAGTTCATGTTTCAAACGTGGCTTTAATAGATCCTAAGTTAGGAAAATCTACTCGGGTTGGGTTCAAGATTCTTGAAGATCAGAGGAAGGTACGTTTTGCAAAAAAATCTGGGGAGGTAGTTGATTTATAAAATGTTAGCAAGGCTTCACCATTTATACCAATCAGAAATTCAGGGCACGCTTGCAGAGCAGTTTGGATTACCAAATCATTTGTCAGTACCTCGTATTGAAAAAATAGTTATCAATATGGGGGTTGGCGAAGCTGCTAATGATAAGAAGCATATAGATGGTGCTGTTTCAGACTTAACTAAAATATCTGGCCAAAAACCATTAGTAGTCAAAGCAAGAAGATCAGTTGCAACATTTAAGTTACGTGAAGGTATGCCAATTGGAGTAAAGGTTACGCTTAGAAAAAAACGAATGTATGAGTTTTTGGACAGGTTTATTACAATTGCATTGCCACGGGTTCGTGATTTTCGTGGTTTATCAAATAAAAGTTTTGATGGTCGTGGAAATTTTTCTATGGGCCTTAAAGAACAAATAGTTTTTCCAGAAATTGATTATGATCAAGTTAATACAATTAGAGGAATGGATATTGTCATAGTTACATCTGCTAACAACGATGATCAAGCTAGAATACTTTTATCTAGTTTTGGCATGCCTTTTCCAAAATAATATTAAGATATTAGGAGTGTAGAATTTTATGGCTAAAACAAGCGCAGTAGAACGAAACAATAAAAGGCGTAAGCTCGCTGGCAGGTATGCTGCTAAACGAGCAAGGCTAAAAGCAATTGCTAGCAATCAGGAGCTACCTCAGGAGGAACGTTTTTCTGCAGTGCTAAAGTTAGCTGAAATGCCCCGTAACTCATCAAAGGTTCGAATTAGGAACCGTTGTGAGATTACCGGTAGACCTCGTGGATATGAAAGTACATTTCGTGTTTCTAGGATTGCACTTCGTGAGCTTGCTTCACGTGGTCAAATTCCTGGAATGGTGAAATCTAGTTGGTAGGAGAATTAGCTTATGACAATGTCTGATCCCCTTGGCGATATGCTTACACGTATTCGAAATGGACAACAGTCTAAGGCAGGATCTGTTTACAGTCCCGCATCGAAATTTAGAACTAATGTTTTGGAGGTTTTACAGCGTGAGGGTTATATTCGAGGGTTTGAACATCTTGAGGATGGCGAAGGAAAGCCTCAACTTCGTATTGAATTAAAATACCATGATGGTGAGCCAGTAATCCGAACCATTAAAAGAGTTTCAAAGCCAGGTTGTCGGGTTTACTCAGGAATTTCTGATTTAGGGACAGTCTGTAGTGGGCTAGGCATTGCAATATTATCCACTCCACGTGGGGTGCTTTCAGATCAAGAGGCTCGCGCCAGTAATGTTGGCGGCGAAGTGCTCTGTAACGTGGTGTAGTTTATGTCACGAATTGGAAAAGAACCCATACCTGTTCCCGAGGGAGTTAGTGTGCAAGTTAACAATGATTCAGTTTCAGTTAAAGGTAAGCACGGTGAATTAAATCTAAAGCTTGTACCTGAAGTTACTGCTACTTTAGAAAATAATATAGTTGAGGTGCGTCCAAATGATGAATCGACCCGTTCACGTTCTATGTGGGGGATGCAGAGAACTCTTGTGGCGAATATGATTCATGGTGTTTCGCATGGTTTTTCAACTGAACTTGAAATTAATGGAGTTGGCTATAGAGCTCAGGTGCAGGGAAAAAATTTACAACTTCAATTGGGCTTTAGCCATGATGTAATTTATCCGATACCAGAAGGTATTACTATAACATGTGAAAAGCCCACCTCTGTAAAGGTTTTTGGTGCTGAGAAGCAACGCGTAGGTCAAGTTGCTGCAGAAATTAGATCTTGGAGACCCCCTGAGCCATATAAGGGCAAAGGTATAAAATATATAGATGAATATATTTTCCGTAAGGAAGGTAAAAAGAAGTAAGAAATGATTATAGATAGCAATAAAAGATTAGCTAGGAGAAGTAAGCGAGTTCGATACCGTTTGAGACAAAACGGTCAGGGCCGTCCGAGACTTTCTGTATACCGATCTGGTAGGAACATGTATGCCCAAATTATA
>CAZHAN010000004.1:4673-16202 GCA_964530575.1 uncultured Rhizobiaceae bacterium
ATGGGAAGATTGCGAGGCTGGAATCCCGGATGCACTAGATAAGATGATGAGTTACAACAAACATGATGTAATTGGATTAGAGCAGTTATATTTAGAAATAAGACCATTTATTAGAAATCATCCAAATCTGGGAATATTGTTAGATGATAATATGGGAATTACCATTGTATCCGCTTCTACCTTGGAAAAAGAAATGCGTGAAGATATCAAGTCAGGTGCTACATGTTCTGCTGCCACAAGAGTAGGCTCGCTGATTGCTGAACGAGCAATTGCAAAGGGGCTAACTGATGTAGTTTTTGATCGTGGAGGTTATTTGTTTCATGGGCGAGTAAAAGCTCTTGCTGATAGTGCTCGTAAATCAGGTTTAAAATTTTAGGAACATTTATGGCTAATATGGATTCAGATAGAAATGTTAGCGAGCTTATAGATAAGCTTGTAGCAGTTAACCGTGTAGCTAAGGTTGTAAAGGGCGGTCGTCGTTTTGGTTTTGCTGCTCTTGTAGTTGCTGGAGATGGAAAGGGTCGTGTTGGTTATGGGCATGGCAAGGCTAGAGAAGTGCCTGAAGCAATTAGAAAAGCAACTGATGCTGCGAAACGAACTATGGTTAGAGTTCCGCTGAGAGAAGGTCGGACATTGCACCATGATATTTTTGGTCGTTATGGCGCTGGTAAAGTTATGCTAAGATCAGCTCCTCCTGGGACCGGAATTATTGCTGGTGGCCCTATGAGAGCTGTTTTTGAAACTTTGGGAGTTCAAGATGTAGTTGCAAAATCTGTGGGCACTTCAAATCCATATAATATGGTAAAAGCAACCTTTGAGGCACTAAAAAATACTATGTCTCCTAGAAGTGTTGCCGCTCGAAGAGGTCGTACGGTTGCTCAGGTAATGGGGAGAAAAACAAGAGGTCCTGATTCCGCTGGAAGTAAGCAAGGAATTAAGAGCTAATTATTATGGTTTCAAATAAAACAATTCGTGTAATTCAAATTGGTAGCTCTATAGGGCGACCTAAGGATCAAAAACAAACTTTGGTTGGTCTTGGCTTAAATAAAATGTATCGAAGTTCAGTATTAGAAGATACGCCAGCAATTAGAGGCATGATTTCAAAAATTAATCATTTAGTTAAAGTAGAAGAGATTTAGAAATGTTTTCTCAATGTAATGGGTGCGTACGATGAAACTTAATAATCTTTCAGGCAAGCAAGGCGCTTCAAAGTCTCGTCGTCGAGTCGGGAGAGGCAAGGGCTCAGGTTGGGGGAAAACCTCTGGACATGGTCAAAAAGGCCAGAAATCAAGGACTGGTGTAGCAATTAATGGATTTGAAGGCGGTCAAATGCCAATACATATGCGACTTCCTAAGCGTGGATTTAATAATATTTTTAGAAAAAGATATCAAGAATTATCACTTTCACGACTACAGGCTGCCGTTGATTCAGGTAAGGTAGATGCATCTTCAGTCATAACTGGTTCAGTTCTTAAGGAGAATAAAGTAATTCGAAGTATTCGTGACGGAATCAAGCTTCTTGGTGGAGGTGAAATCAAATCAAAACTAACTATTGAAGCAGAGGGAGCCTCAAAAAACGCTATATTAGAAATTGAAAAAGCTGGTGGTTCGGTAATCCTTCCGCAGAAAAAAGTGCCCCTAAAATTTGGTAAGAGACAAAAACGTAGAGCTGATGCATTGGAGAGGCGTGAGGCAAGATCAATTAGGTCAGTTCAGAGCTAGAAAGGGCATTTAGTATGGCCTCTGCTGCTGAACAACTTGCTGCAAATATTAATTTTGGAGCCTTCTCAAAGGCTACTGAATTAAAAAAACGTCTTTGGTTTACCATTTTTGCATTAATCATATATCGGCTTGGAACATATATACCCATTCCTGGCATTGATCCTAACGTATTGGAGCAAATCTTTAACCAACAGCGTAGTGGTATTTTAGGCATGTTTGATATGTTTTCGGGTGGTGCTTTAGGCCGGATGACAATATTTGCATTAAATATTATGCCCTATATTTCTGCGATGATCATTATGCAGTTGATGACAACTGTTTCTGAACGTTTGGCTCAATTGAAGAAAGAGGGTGAATCTGGAAGAAAAAAAATTAATCAATACACTCGCTACGGTACTGTGTTCCTGGCTGCTATTCAGGCATATGCAATTGCGGTTGGCCTTGAAAATATGAGTGCAGGCGCTGCAGGTAGTGCTGTTATTGATCCAGGTTTGTATTTTAGATTTACAGCAGTTGTTACGTTAACGGGTGGAACCATTTTTCTTATGTGGCTTGGTGAACAAGTTACTGCAAGAGGTGTTGGTAATGGTATTTCGCTGATAATTTTTTCAGGAATTGTTGCAAATCTACCTTCTGCTATCGCTGGAACATTAGAGTTGGGCAGAACTGGAGCATTGTCTATAGCATTTATCTTTATTCTCCTTGTTATGATTCTTGGTGTAATAACATTTATTGTTTTTATTGAAAGAGCGCAAAGGCGTCTCATTGTACAATACCCAAAACGACAGGTTGGCCAACGAATGTTTGGTGGTGAAAACTCTCATCTTCCATTAAAGCTAAATACAGCTGGAGTTATACCACCAATTTTTGCATCTTCTTTGCTATTATTGCCGATTACAATTGCCAATTTTAGTGCCAGCGCAGGCCCCGGAATTCTTGGCGATATCACTGCCATGTTAGGGAGGGGTCAGCCTCTTTATCTTCTTACATACGGTGTGATGATTGTATTCTTTTGCTATTTCTACACTGCTGTAGTTTTTAACCCGGAAGATACCGCTGATAATTTAAAAAAATATGGAGGATTTATTCCTGGAATTCGTCCTGGTAAAAACACCTCTGAATATCTTGACTATGTCTTAACTCGCTTAACAACTGTTGGCGCTTTATATCTAGTGGCCGTTTGCCTTTTGCCAGAAATTTTAATTTCTCGCTACGGGGTACCCTTTTATTTTGGAGGCACCTCTCTTCTAATTGTTGTGACCGTAACTATTGATACTGTATCTCAAATTCAGTCACATTTATTAGCCCATCAATATGAGGGTTTGATAAAAAAATCACGAATTAAGGGACGTAAGAGGTGATTTTAATTCTTTTAGGCCCGCCTGGGGCAGGTAAAGGTACTCAGGCTCTTCGTCTTAAAGAAACTCATGGCCTTACTCATCTCTCAACAGGGGATATGCTTAGAGCTGCAGTAGCATCCAATAGTACTCTTGGCTCTAAAGTAAAGGAACTGATGGATTCTGGTAATCTTGTTCCTGATCATATAATTATTCAAATGATAATTGATAGTTTATCTGTATCTAGTAAAGAAACATTAGGGGTTATTTTGGATGGGTTTCCTAGGACTATCGCTCAAGCAAAGGCTTTAAGTAAAACCTTAGATGAAAAAAAACTTAGCATTGATCATGTAGTCCAGATTTCTGTTGATAATGATGCAATGGTGGAAAGGATAAGCGGGAGATTTTCCTGTAAATCCTGTGGAAAAGGGTATCATGATACCTTTAGCCCCCCTTTAAAGAATAATATTTGTGATAAGTGCGGATCACAAAATTTTTATAGAAGACCTGATGATAATGCCGAAACTGTTAGGACAAGGCTTGATAATTACGATGCTCAAACATTACCATTACTTCCATATTATGAGAATTTGGGCTTATTAGTTTCTGTAAATGGTATGGGATCTATAGATGAGGTCGCAAATGGCATTCAAAAAGTCATAAATAGCACTTAATCCCTTGACCTTAAGGTAAAAAATCCTAATAATCAGTTTTTTAACGGGCCCTCTGCTTGGCGGCCCGATGATTCGTTTGATTATTCAATTGACTTAGGGAGCACCCTGCAGTGGCTAGAATTGCTGGCGTAAATATCCCAACTAATAAGCGTGTGGAAATTGCGCTTACTTATATATATGGGATTGGACGCACTAAGGCTAAAGAGATTTGTTCAAAGGTTGGCTTAGCTTTTGAAAGAAGGGTTTCAGACCTTTCAGATGCAGAGGTTATGCAAATTCGAGATGTAATTTCTCAGAGTTATGCAGTTGAGGGTGATCTTAGGCGTGAGGCCTCAATGAATATTAAACGACTTATGGATTTGGGTTGTTATAGGGGTTTGAGACACAGACGTAAGCTACCTGTACGCGGTCAAAGAACACATACAAATGCACGCACCAGAAAGGGCCCTGCACGTGCAATCGCTAACAAGAAAAAGGCCTAACAGAATATTCGTTTTTTTTAATACCGATGGATGAGATTAGATGGCTGAAGCACGCGTAAAGCGCAGAGAGCGCAAAAATATTACTTCTGGTGTGGCACACGTAAATGCGTCCTTTAATAATACAGTTGTTACTATTACAGATGCACAAGGGAATGCAATTGCCTGGGCTTCAGCAGGGCAACAAGGCTTTAAGGGTTCTAGAAAATCAACTCCTTATGCTGCCCAGCTCGCTGCTGAAGATGCTGGGAAAAAAGCGATGGAACATGGAGTGAAGACGTTACAGGTATTAGTTAAGGGGCCTGGAACAGGTCGTGAATCAGCTCTTCGGTCGCTACAATCAGTTGGATTTACAATTTTATCTATCCGTGATGTCTCTTCTATTCCTCATAATGGTTGTCGCGCTCCCAAGCGAAGGAGAGTTTAGGGAAGAATGTTAAGTTCTCGAGCTTATTTTTAATATTTTTAAAAAAGATTATATAGATTTAAATTGGGCATTTGCCCTGAAATTGAATTGGAGCGCAGGTGATAATTGAGCGGAACTGGAAAGAATTAATTAAGCCCAACAATTTAGCAATTGATTTTGGTGATGAGAATACTCGCATTGCAACAGTTGTTGCTGAACCATTAGAGCGAGGCTTTGGATTAACCCTTGGAAATGCTCTTAGGAGAGTCTTACTTTCGTCTTTGCAGGGAGCAGCAGTTACTTCAATTCAAATTGATGGAGTGTTGCACGAGTTCTCTACTCTTCCTGGAGTTAGAGAAGATGTCACTGATATCGTTCTTAACGTTAAATCTCTTGCTGTACGTATGCATGGAGAGGAATCAAAGAGAATGTTTCTTAAAGCTGACGGACCAGGAGAAATTAATGCTGGGCAAATTGAGGTTGGCCATGATATTGAGATTCTTAATCCAGAGGTAGTCCTTTGTACCCTTGATAAAGGGGCAAAACTTTCTATGGAGTTTACTGTAGAATCCGGAAACGGTTATGTTGCTGCATCTCCTGATCGTGATGAAGATCAACCGATTGGCAGGATACCTGTTGATGCTGTTTTTAGCCCGGTTAGGAGAGTTTCTTATAAAGTTGAAGATACTAGATCTGGCCAATATCTTGACTATGACAAGCTTATTTTAGAGCTTGAAACGGATGGAACTATCGAGCCAACTGATGCTGTTGCTTATGCTGCCCGTATTCTTCAAGATCAACTCCAACTTTTCATTAATTTTGAAGAACCTGTCCCAGAGGTCCGGGTTGAGGAACAGCATGAGCCTGAATTTAATAGGAACTTATTACGTAAAGTTGATGAACTTGAGCTTTCTGTTCGTTCTGCAAATTGTTTAAAGAATGATAATATTGTTTATATAGGTGATTTAATTCAAAAAACAGAAGGTGAGATGCTTCGTACACCTAACTTTGGGCGTAAATCACTAAATGAGATTAAAGAGGTTCTGGCTCAACTAGGTCTTCACCTTGGTATGGAGGCTAGTGAATGGCCTCCAGAGAATATTGAAGAAATGGCCAAGAAGCTAGATGACAATAATTACAATTAGCTATTATTGGAATTTATTATGCGTCACGGTAAATCAGGAAGAAGACTAAATCGATCAAGTGCGCATCGAATTGCGATGCTATCCAATCTTGCAGGTTCTCTTTTTAAACACGAACAAATAAAGACCACCTTACATAAGGCTAAAGAATTGAGACCTTTGGCGGAGAGAATACTCACACTTGGCAAACGCGGAGGACTTCATGCACGCCGTCAGGCAATGGCTACAATTGGTGACTGGGATATAGTTGAGAAACTATTTACAACTTTATCTGATCGCTATAGTTCGCGTATGGGAGGCTACACAAGAATTATCAAGGCCGGATATCGGCAGGGTGATGCAGCTGAAATGGCTTATATTGAGTTAGTTGATCGAGACACAGATGCTAAAGGTCAGGACTCAGGACCAACTCAAGACGTTGACGACGTTGACGACGCTGACGACGCTGACGAATAGCAAGAGCTAATGCAAAGATTCATTCTAATTGCCAGCACGGCAATAGGGTTGGTGTTGGTCGCTTGGGGCCTGATATCACTGAGTCATCAAGGGCCCGAGATCGTTCAAGACGTCGTGGAACGGACGCCGCTATCTGCCGACGAACTGACACCGGAGGAAATTCCGGAAACTCAGCCGGACACTGAGACGTCTCAACCGGTGGAATCATTTCCGCCTTTGCCCCCACCACCAGAACTACCGTCAAAAGTTTCGGGAATTGCATGGGTCGGTGAAGCTGCAACTCTTACAGTTGACGGCGTAAGCGTGACACTCGACGGTCTGAAACCACCACGTGAGGATGCCGATTGCCGTCGTTTCTCGATTATTTACCAGTGCACGTTAGTTTCGCGTGGAGAGTTGGTGCGTATCACTGCTGGAAAGAACGTTGAGTGCGAATTGGCCCGCTATGGTGAAGATGATCGGGTGTGGGGAACTTGTTGGACTACTCACACCAGTGGACAGCGCGACGAAGGGCCAAATATTAACGAACAGTTAGTCCGCGCCGGTTGGGCTTTTGCCGATGTCATGCACACTGACAAATTAGTCGCAGCGGAAAAGGCTGCAAAGGATGATGCTATTGGCCTATGGAATACCTACATGCGCTATCCTCCACCCGGTACCGACGCCTTTGGTGGACGTGCAGAAATTCGAGATGCCGGTGGCGTCGAAGTAAGAGAGGTTGATATTCGTCTGTTAGGGATAGATGCTCCGGACGTTAATCAGACCTGCCGATTGGATGGTGTGGAGTACCCCTGCGGTGTAATTGCGCGAGCCTACGCCATTGGACTGACTGCTGGAAAGGAACTGTTCTGCAACTTGCAGGAGGTGGAAATGGATGACCGCCGATGGGGACTTTGCTCCGAGGCCATGCCGGGAGGACGGGACGCCATTCGAGATGATGCCCTCACCATAAACGAATTGATGGTGCGTGCAGGATGGGCGGTGGCAAAGCCCTTGGGCAACATCGACTTCTCCGAGTCGGAGAGGGCCGCCCGGGCCGAAGGATTGGGCCTATGGGCAGGAGAGTTTGTTGGGCCCACAGCATGGCGGTTGGGGAAGCGACTTCCATGATGAAGCTCATACACTATACTGTTACCCTTTGTTGGCTCCTCGTGCTGATTGGGCCTCCAGCACAAGCCGAGGATATCACTGGTAGCATGCGCGTGTTCGACGGTGGCGCAGTCTGGATCAATGCGCAGTGGGTGTATTTGGCTGGGGTGGATGGGCCATACGCTCACGATGAGTGTAATGCCCAAGGTGTAACCTGGCAGTGCGGGTTAGCCGCACAAGCCTGGCTCTCAGACAACACAAGTGGACGCCGTTTCCAATGCAGCTTGGAAACACATGCCAACGACACCCGTCGCCATGCCACGTGTACCGAGATTGACCGCGAAACCGGGGAGGTTCTGCAGAACAGCGATTCTATTAATCGTCTGTGGGTGAAAGCAGGTTGGGTACTGGCGACAAAAGGTGGCGGGTACAAAACCGATGAGCAAGTTGCTCGAGAGGCCGGCATCGGCATGTGGGCACTGAGTGTTCCTGTAGCTAAAGAACCGGCTCCAGCCATAGTTTCCGGACATGCTCAGGTTCTAGACGGGAACACGTTGGAGATTTCTGGTGTGCGACTGCGCCTATTCGGATTGGACGCTCCAGAATTGGCGCACCTGTGCGTTTTTGCTGGATCCCGCTATGAGTGCGGTTACTATGCCCGCTCTCACCTAGCTACCCTAATCCAGGGACAGGAAGTTAGCTGCAAATTGGTACAACAGCCTCGTAACCTCGCCCGATGTCGTACACTCATCGACAGCTCTGACATAGCGGAACGCATGATCTCCGACGGCTGGGCATTAGCCGATCGCGATGTCACCCAGGACTTTGTGCAGGCAGAGCTGTCAGCGCGCGGCGCGGGCGTTGGTCTCTGGGCCAGCACTTTCGTTCTGCCCAAACGGTGGAGATTGGGACGGCGCTAGAGAAACCTGTGGTAAGGCACGGTAGGCCGTTCTTTAATGCGTCCAAAAACAAGATTGGGATCCGTCGAGTTGAATATATGTACTACCCCTTGATAAATGCTAGTAGCTAAACTAGCTTCATCTGTCTGCACTAACTATTTTAGTTAAGGCAATCATGAAAGATTTTTTTGAGCCAACAAACATATCTACTAATCAATACCAACCATTAGCAGATAAAATTCGTCCAGAAAAACTTGAAGACGTTGTTGGCCAAGCACATTTACTTGGACCAAGTTCTCCAATTAAGCGGATGATTGACTCTGAGAAGATTTTATCCTCAATTTTTTGGGGGCCCCCCGGTACAGGTAAAACTAGTATTGCTAGAGTGATTGCTAATCTCACAAATTATAATTTTGTTGAGGTGTCGGCAGTTTTTTCAGGTGTTTCAGATCTACGAAAAATTTTTGAAAGTGCTAAAGTTAACAGAAAAACTGGAAAAGAAACTTTACTTTTTGTTGATGAAATTCATAGGTTTAATAAATCTCAACAAGATAGTTTTCTGCCATATATCGAAAATGGAACAGTTATTCTTATTGGGGCTACTACAGAGAACCCTTCTTTTGAGCTTAATCCACCGTTATTGTCTAGAGCAAAGGTGCTAGCTTTTAAACGTTTATCCCAAAATGAGCTATCTAAGTTACTTGAAAGATGTGAAAAAATAATATCAATTAAACTTCCTTTAAATGATGAATCTCGTGATCAACTTTGTGCAATGGCAGATGGAGATGGTCGTTATTTAATTAATATGGTTGAAGAAATTATTAGCTTACCTAAGGATAAATTACTCAGCAGTGATCAACTCACTAAGCTATTTCAGTCTCGATCTGGTGTATATGATAAAGATAGAGATTATCATTTTAATTTAATCAGCGCACTCCACAAGTCTATCAGAGGTTCAGATCCAGATGCCTCCCTCTATTGGCTAGCAAGAATGTTAAGTTGTGGTGAAAACCCTTTATATATATCTAGAAGATTGGTTAGAATAGCTTCAGAGGATATTGGTGTTTCTGATCCTAATGCTCTTGTGCAGGCTCTTTCAGCTGATAAGGCCTACAGGTTAATAGGCTCTCCTGAAGGAGAATTGGCTTTAGCTCAAGCGGTTGTATATCTAGCTGTAGCACCAAAATCTAACTCAACATACAAAGCATTTGATTTGGCATTAGCTTCTTCAAAAAATACAGGTTCATTACCACCTCCAAACCATGCATTAAATGCTCCAACTCAATTAATGAAAGAGCATGAATTTTCTAAAGGATATTTATATGACCATGATTCTGAAGATGGATTTTCAGGCCAAAGCTTTTTTCCTGATGGTATGAATCGAGATAAATATTATTTACCTTCAAAACGAGGATTAGAATTTGAAATTTCTCAAAGATTAGATAAATGGGAAAAAATTAGGAATAGTAAACTTGATAAAGGATAATATTAATAAAAATTTATCTAAGGACTTAGAAGTTTCACTTGATGATGCAGGAGTGCGTTTAGATCGTTGGCTTAAAAGACAGATTCCAGGATTAACTCAAGGGTTAATTGAAAAATTTCTTCGCAAAGGATATCTTAGAGTTAATCAATCAAAAGCTAAAGCAAGCCAGAGACTTGAGCCAGGACAAATAATACAAATTCCATCATTACAAAACTTTAAATTAAAACAATTTAAAGTTCATCATGTTAGCGCTCAAGAAACTAAGGAGTTACAAGCAACTGTTCTCTATCAAGATAATGAGATTATTATTATTAATAAACCGCCTGGATTAGCAGTTCAAGGTGGTTCAAAGACACATAAACATCTTGATTTAATGTTAGATGCATTAAAATTTGATTTTCCTAGTAGACCAAAATTAGTTCATAGATTAGACAAACAAACATCGGGTGTTATTATATTAGCGCGCTCTAGATCATCAGCTGATTTTATTACTAAAGCATTCCAAAAACGAAAGGTAAAAAAAATATATTGGGCATTAGTTAATGGTACTCCGCCAGAAGAAAAAGGAGTAGTTGATTTAACGATTCAAAAATTATCATCAACAAGTGGGTTTGAAAAAATGCAATCAACTTACTCAGGGAGTTCAGCGGTCACTAATTATAGGGTATTAAATCGAATTGGAAGAAAAATTACTTGGCTTGCTTTAGAGCCAGAAACTGGGAGAACACACCAGCTTAGAGCCCATATGGAAGCTATTGGTAATCCAATTATTGGCGATACAAAGTATCACAAATCTAAATGGCCTTCTATTGGCGGACTCCCAGAGGGTCTTTATCTTCATGCCCGTGAGATAAGTATATTAAATATTAATACTGGGAAACTTGTTTCAGTTGTAGCACCCTTGCCCAAACACATGAAAGTGGCATGGGAGCAACTTGGTTTTAACACTGATTATGAAGAATAAAATGTTAGGGCACATCTAACATTAGAGGGCCCTAACACGAGTAGAAATTTCCAAGTAAGTAATCAGCTTTTTTGTGGGCATACAATCTGTTTAAATGTAAAAGTTACAACCTCAAAATGGAGGAGTAGAGGAAGTAAGATTTAAGATGCCCTAATTTTATTGTTTATAGAACATATTTAAAAATTATTTGATGTGACATGATGTCACACTTTAGCTTTTTATATAGAGTCACAATTATATATGAATATAAAATTTATTACACACGTTAAACAAAATAGATATGGTTATTATGTTAGTGCTTCTAATGGTAAAAAATTAAGAAAAGTTAATGGAAGTGTATTAGTTATTAACTCTAAAAGGTTAGCAATAAGTTTAGCTGAAGCTTGGCAGGATGGTGGCCCCAAACTAATTCCCGAATCTATTCCAATCATAAACTTGGCTATTAATGCTGAAGAAATTAGTCTTAATAAAAAAAATATTATCACAAATTGTTTGTTGTATGCCTCTACTGATTTGATTTGTTATAGAGAAGAAAATGATAAATCAGGTCTTTTGGAAACTCAGAAATATTGTTGGGACCCACTTCTTCATTGGCTTAAAAAAACATTCGGGGTAATTTTAGTGGTTACTACCGGGGTTATTCCCATTGATCAACCGGAAAAATCAATAAAGATTCTTCGCAATGTTCTGAATGATTGCACAAGTGACGAGCTAGCATGTATTTATTTTATAGCTAAATCATCTGGCTCTTTAGTTGTAGCTTTAGCTTTTATCAAAGGAAGGATTAATTCTAAACAATCCTTAGAGGCATCATGTTTAGATTTACAATTCCAAGCAAAAAAATGGGGTTTTGATTCAGAAATAGAGCATAATAT
>CAZHAN010000004.1:16212-27910 GCA_964530575.1 uncultured Rhizobiaceae bacterium
CATAATATTAATCAGCAGTTTGATGATTTACTTATAGTTGAGAAATATTTAAACGTTAGCTAAGAGCCAAAAATATCACTAATTACTTGTTCTAAGTAATTGATAATAATTAAATATTATATAATAAATAATTATTTAGTTAAATATATTTTCAAAATTTATTTTCAACGCGTTATCAATATCACCAAGTGTTATATTGGTCTCTAGCTCATTTAATGATGTAGTTTTTTCACCTTTTAAACCGCAAGCCACTATGTCATTGAAGGGTTTAAGGTTAGGATTTACATTTATTGATAATCCATGAAAGGTAACCCATTTTTTGATTCTAATTCCTATTGATGCTAATTTAGCTTGTTTTCCATCAACGCCAATAGTCCATACCCCTATCATTTTATTTCTTCGTTGCGCATTAACATCAAGTGTATCTAATGACCTAATCACCCACTCTTCAAGATTGTATATAAATTTTCTTATATCCTTACCTCTTACCTCAAGGTCTAGCATGATATAAACTATACGTTGTCCAGGTCCATGGTATGTAAATCTTCCGCCACGACCTGTGTTAAACACAGGTATTTGATTATTTGGCTTAATGAGCTCCTTAGGATCAGCACTTGTGCCGGCTGTATATAGAGGTGGGTGTTCTAACATCCATATCTGTTCGGATAGACCATCTTCCCTAATTCCAACTACCCTCTTTTCCATAGATTTGATAGCCTTAACGTAAGGGACTGGGGATAAGCTCGTTGACCACTCTAAAGGTTTCATATGAATAATATGCCCAATTGTGTCCCAAAAATCTAAAAATTACATTTTTAGTGTTATTTAAAAAAAATACAAATTTTTTATAAACGCTAATTTTCCTTAATAAATATAGGTTTTAATTTAAAAAAGTTGATAGACTAGATAAAACTACAAAAGTTTAGCTCCATTCCTTGAATGGTTGGTGCGGATTTGCTATTCCGTCCTTATTGCAGTGCGGTCGTGGCGGAATTGGTAGACGCGCAGCGTTGAGGTCGCTGTGGGTGCATAACCCGTGGAAGTTCGAGTCTTCTCGACCGCACCACTGCATATTTAATAAACAACATTGAAGATTGGTTATTATTATCAATCTAATTAGCGAGCCTTCGTATGACCAACAAAATTGATCCAACTGATAGAGTTGACCTTCCTGCTGAGGAATTAGTGGTTTTACCCAAGGAAGTAATTGAAAATGTTAAAAATGCATTATCTGAAGGTAATACACTAAGCGCTGTTGATCAGACCCTTCTTTTGCATAGGGCAGATGCTGCAAATCTTATAGAGCAAATTGATCCAGTTTATCGTGAGGCTTTGGTGGAGGCTCTTGGTGAGCGTCTAGATGCTGAAATATTAACTCACTTAGAGGACAAAACTCGTGCTGAAGTGGTCAATCAGCTTGGATCAAAGAAAATTGCTAATGCAATTTCAAATATAGAAACCGATGATGCCGTTGAGGTTCTTGAAGGCTTAGATGAGGTTGCTCGCTCAAATGTACTTGAAGCATTAGGAGGTGCAGAGAGAACTCAAATTGAAATTGGACTTTCTTTTCCAGACGATTCCGCTGGACGACTTATGCAGCAATCTTTTATTTCAGTTCCCGAATTTTGGAATATTGGACAAGCTATTGATTATCTACGTGAATCTGATGATCTTCCAGATGATTTTTATGAAATATTCGTTGTAGATCCTGCTGGACGTCCAGTAGGGACGCTTCCTCTAAATCGATTCTTGAGGGGAAAAAGGCCGATTCGTGTGGGAGATATTATGGACAAGGAGCCAAGGCTAATCCCAGTAACTATGGATCAGGAAGATGTTGCATTTAGATTTCAACAATACGATCTTGCCTCCGCTGGTGTGGTGGATCATGCTGGGCGTCTTGTTGGTATGATAATGATTGATGATATAGTGGATGTCATTAATGAGGAGGCGGAAGAAGATCTTTTGCGATTAGCGGGCGTTAGTGAGTCTGGCCTTGCAAGCTCAGTAATTTCCGCAGTTAAAAATCGAATGTCATGGCTTCTTGTTAATTTATTGACAGCTATTTTAGCATCAATAGTTATTTATATTTTTCAAGGCACAATTGAACAAGTTGTTTCAGCAGCAGTGCTTATGCCAATAGTTGCTTCTATGGGTGGTAATGCAGGAACTCAAACGTTAACAGTCGCTGTTCGTGCAATGGCAACTCATACATTAACTGCTTCTAACGCAAGTAGAATTATTACAAATGAATTTCTTGTTGGAGGCCTTAACGGTATTGTATTTGCAGTTATAGTAACATTCGTTGGTATACTATGGATCGATGACCCATATTTAGGCCTTGTTTTTGGCGCCGCTACTCTAATTACAATGGCTGTGGCTGGACTATCTGGGATACTTATTCCTTTGGGGTTGGGCAGATTGGGTATTGATCCAGCAGCAGCCTCGCCAGTTTTTGTTACTACAGTAACTGATGTGGTTGGATTTTTTTCATTTCTAGGGCTTGTTGCTGTTTGGTTGGTTTAAAAGGTAATTTACAAATTGAGCAATAGCTAACGCTGCTGTAAGTCCAGGAGATTCAATTCCAAATAAATTTATAAGACCTTTAATTCCATGTTGCTGCTTTGTTTGAATGATAAAGTCATTTGAATGTTGGCTTTTAGTATTTATAGATGGTCTTATGCCTGCATAATCTGGTCTTAAATTTGCATCTTTAATTCCTGGCCAATATTTTTTAATTGATTCTATAAATTGAGTTTTCTTTTCTAGAGATACAGAATAATCAATCTCTTTAACCCATTCATGGTCCGGACCAAAACGCGGTATCCCTTCAACATTCAAGCAGTAATGTATTCCAAGGCTATTGATATTAGGAAGTGGGTATACAAGATGTTTAAAGGGCGCTGGACCTGACATTGAGAAATATGACCCTTTATTGAAAAATAGATTAGGAATTAAGGTGTTTTTCATTTGGTCAATGCTTTGTGCAACTTTACGAGCATTAAGGCCTGAAGCATTTATTATGTTATGACTTTGAATTAAGGTGGGATTATTTTTATCTCCAGTCTTAACATTGAAAACGTTATTTTTCTTAGATGCTGAAATAAATGGCGTTCTAAGCGCAATTAGTGAATTGTTGTTTTCTACATCATTCCTTAATGCTAACATCAATGAATGACTGTCAATTATTCCAGTCATTGGAACATAGAGTGCACCTATACTTTCAAGGGCTGGTTCTTTTTTGTTTAATTCATTTTGGTTTAGGTATTTAATACCCTTTAGGCCATTATCTAATCCTCTTTTTTTTAGAGAAAATAATTCTTCTTTTTCTTCTTGGTTAGTTGCTACAATTAATTTTCCTATTTTTTGGAAGGGGATTTTTTTTTCATAACAGTAATTATAGAGTAATTTACGTCCTTTATTGCATAAAGTATTCTTATGGCTGTTCTTATTATAATAAATACCTGAATGAATTACCTCTGAAGAGCGAGAGCTGATACCGGTTCCTATATCTTCATTAGCCTCGAGAACTAGAACTTCTTTTCCCGAGAGGGCTATTTCCCTAGCTATTGAAAGTCCAATTATTCCGGCACCAACTACTACATATTCTAGATTTTCAACCAAGGGCTACTCCAGTGAAAATATGCAAATAGATTTGAGGGTATAACAATGTTAAATAGGCTTTAATGTTAATATAAGTTTAATATCTATAATAATATAATTTAATTTATTTTTTTACCTTATTTTTCATATAAGTTATTTTATTTGCTTCTTTTTAACCAAATTTGAAAGTAATTTAGGAATTAATTAAATGGCTCAAATGCTTGCCTTGTTCATCTTGTCGTGGCATGAACTTACAATATGAGTGCATCTAATAAGATTGTCCGTAAGGCTGTGTTTCCAGTAGCGGGTTTGGGCACCCGGTTTCTGCCTATAACTAAGGCTATACCAAAAGAAATGCTCCCTATAGTGGATAAACCACTAATTCATTATGCAGTCCAGGAAGCTCTTGAGGCAGGAATTGAGGAGTTTATATTTGTCACTGGCAAAGGAAAATCTTCGATTGAGAACTATTTTGACACATCCTATGATTTTGGAGGCCAACTCTCCAAAATAGGCAAAACTAGTGCATTAGATGAAGTTCATGAATTGCTACCTGCCCCTGACCAAATAACCTTCACTCGTCAACAGGAGCCTCTAGGTTTAGGTCATGCAGTATGGTGTGCCCGTGATCTAGTAGGAAATGAGCCTTTTGCTGTTCTTTTAGCTGACGATCTTATGAGCTCAAATGAGCCTTGCCTCAAGCAAATGATAAATGCTTACACTAAGACTGGTGGAAATTTAGTTGCCGTTGAAGAGATTAACATTAAAATATCAAATAGATATGGAATTTTAGATATTCAATCAAGAGATAGAAATTTATTTTCTGCAAATGATATTATTGAAAAGCCAGAGCCTAAAAATTCTCCTTCAAATATTGCTGTAATAGGTCGTTATATTCTTAACCCAGATATATTTGCAAAACTGGGGCATTTTGAGCAAGGATCTGGCGCAGAAATTCAATTAACAGATGCAATATCCTCAATGATAACCGAAACCCCTCTTTATGGAATAGAGTGTGAGGCAAAACGCTATGATTGTGGTGATAAGGCGGGCTTCGTCCTCGCGAATCTAGATTTTGCTACAAAAAGAGATGATCTTAACGATACCTTTCTATCAGAGCTTTCTAAACTAACTTTAACCTAACTAAAGGCTAGATATCATATGCGAATTACAATGATTGGAACTGGGTACGTTGGTTTAGTATCAGGCGCTTGTTTTTCCGAATTTGGATATGATGTAACATGCGTCGATAAAGATAATATTAAAATTGAATCTTTGCGTAATGGAAAAATACCTATTTATGAACCTGGGCTTGATACTTTAGTTACTAGTAATTCCTCTGCTGGCAGATTGCATTTTAAAACTAATCTTTCTGACTCTGTTAAGTCAGCTGATGCAATTTTTATTGCAGTAGGGACTCCGACTCAAAAAAATGATGGTAATGCAGATCTAAGTTATGTTTTTTCAGCAGCTGAAGAAATTGCCCCTTTTTTGGATGGCTATACAGTTATTGTAACTAAATCAACAGTTCCAGTTGGGACAGGACGCAAAATTTTCGACCTAATAGCTAGTATTTCACCACATGCAGATTTTGATGTTGCTTCAAACCCAGAGTTTTTACGTGAGGGGTGAGCTATTAATGATTTTCAGCGACCTGGTCGTGTGGTCGTTGGAGCAGAATCGGCTCGCGCTCGAGATCTTATGAAAGAATTGTATAGACCCTTGTTTTTAAACGAAACGCCTGTTCTGCTTACTGGTCTAGAGACCGCTGAATTAACCAAGTATGCTTGTAATGCATTTTTAGCAACTAAAATAACTTTTATTAATGAAATCGCTGACTTATGTGAAGTTCTTGGAGCTGATATTCAAGAAGTTGCGAGGGGAATGGGCCTTGATGGCAGGATAGGGGGTAAGTTTTTGCATGCTGGGCCAGGGTATGGCGGTTCCTGTTTTCCCAAGGATACTAGAGCTCTTATTTATCAAAGCAAAACTGCTGATTCGCCGCTTAGTATTGTAGAATCAGTCATAAAGGTTAATGAGTTAAGAAAACTTCAAATGGCCCAGAAAGTTATTAATGCTTTTGATAACAATATTTCTGGAAAAACTATTGCAGTTCTAGGGTTAACCTTCAAACCGAATACTGATGATATGCGTGACGCACCAAGCCTAGTGATTATTCCAGCGTTGCAGGCAGCGGGTGCAAAAATTAATTCATTTGATCCTGAGGGAATGGAAGAAGCAAAAAAAATTCTTTCAGAAATCAAGTGGTGTAATGATTCATACGAGGCTATGTCTGGTGCAGATGGGATTCTTATTTTAACTGAATGGAATCAATTTCGAAGTTTAGATATTTCTAGAGTTCTTGAATTATTGAATACTCCAATTATGGTTGACCTTCGAAATATATATGATCCTAAAGAGATGACAGATCTAGGGTTTAAATATATTTCTGTTGGTCGTAAATAAAAATTAATTACACTTATTTAAGTTTGATTCAGTGCATATTTTTCACCCATCAATATTACGAGAATACGATATACGGGGTACCGTTGATGAAACGATTACTGCTCACGATGCATTATCCATTGGAAGGTCGTTTGGGACAGTAATTGTAAAGAAATTTGGTTTAAACGCTAATTGTTCTGTTTGTTATGATGGTCGTGAATCATCACCATCACTTGAATCAGCATTAGTTGATGGACTTATCTCAACAGGGGTAAATGTTGTTAGAATTGGGCTAGGTCCATCTCCAATGTTGTATTTTTCAGTTCATCATCTAAATTTATGTGCTGGAGTAATGGTCACCGGTTCCCATAATCCAAAAAATCATAATGGTTTTAAGTTTATGTTAGGAAAGAAATCATTTTTTGGACAAGATTTATTAAATTTAGCTAAAATTGCCTCCAATGGGTCTTACGAGGTTGGTAGCGGTAGCATAAAAAATATCTCTGTTTTAGAATCTTATTTAGAAGTATTAATCAACGCGTGGGAGAAATTCAGTTCGAATATAAATTTAGTTTGCTGGGATCCTGGAAACGGGGCCGCAGGTAGGGTTACTGAATTACTCACTCAGAGACTCCCTGGAAGACATATATTATTAAACGAAAAAATTGATGGCACGTTTCCAAATCATCACCCAGATCCATCTGTAGAAGAAAATTTATATCAAATTAGACAATCTATTAGAGAAAATAACGCAGACTTAGGAATTGCTTTTGATGGCGATGGTGATCGCATTGGCGTTATTGATTCTAAAGGAAGAATTATTTGGCCAGACCAATTATTAGCAATACTTTCACGAGAAGTTCTTTCTGAACATCCTGGGAGTAAAATAATTGCTGACGTTAAATGCTCTCAAGCACTGTTTGATGAAATAGATAGGCTAGGGGGCATACCGTTGATGTGGAAGACCGGGCATGCTCTAATAAAATCAAAGCTTTCTGATGAAGCCGCTTTCCTGGCCGGAGAAATGTCTGGACATATTTTCTTTGCAGATAAATATTTTGGCTATGATGATGCATTATATGTAGCCGTTCGGCTTTTGGCCTATCTTGATAAAGTTGGCCAGGATCTATCGATAATTTTTGATGAGCTTCCAAAGTTTGTAAATACACCAGAAATACGGTTTCCTTGTCCTGATGATGAAAAATTTAAGTTAATTGAAAAACTTAAATTCAATTTAAAAAAAAGTGGGACAATTTTTTCTGACATAGATGGCATAAGAGTGACAACTGATAACGGCTGGTGGTTATTGCGTGCGTCTAATACTCAGCCAGTTATGGTTGCTAGAGCTGAAGGTAAGGATGATATATCCTTGTCCAATCTGCAGTTACAATTGCAAGATAATTTGAAATCAATTGGTATAAAATTAATTTTATAATGTATTGATAAAGGTTTTAGATTTATTGTAAAATGTCCTCTATGAAATTATATTTCTACAAGATAAATATTCTTAATATACTATTCTATAAATTAAATAATTAATTAAGTGTATATTTTATGTCAAATAAATCTGTAAACTCAAACAATAATTCTAATAATTCTGTCGATCTTGTAAGTCAAGTTCGTCCAAAAACAAAGAAACCAGATATGTACAAGGTCTTATTGTTAAATGATGATTATACACCTATGGAGTTTGTAGTTGAATTAATACAGGAAATTTTTCATAGAGATCGTGAAACAGCTGCTCAGATAATGCTTCATGTTCATCAAAAAGGTGCTGGAGTTTGTGGTGTTTATACATATGAAGTAGCCGAAACAAAGGTTGCTTTGGTTACTGGACTAGCTCAACAAAACCAACATCCTTTGCAGTGTACAATGGAGAAAGACTAGTGGCCTCATTTTCAAATAATTTGGAATCGAGTTTTCGGCGCGCTCTAGATATTGCAAATGATCGAAGTCATGAGTATGCAACTTTAGAGCATTTGATGCTCTCTCTTACTGAAGACCCCGACGCTCTTGAGGTTCTAAACGCATGTAAGGTTGATCCCGCAACTCTAAGGATTTCTTTAGTGGAACATTTAGACGGGCAAGATTCTCTTATAATTAAAGATCATGATGATTCGAGGCCAACTGCAGCATTCCAACGCGTAATTCAAAGAGCCCTCATTCATGTTCAATCATCAGGCAAGGATGAAGTAAATGGTGCTAATATTCTTGTTTCAATTTTTTCTGAACGCGAGTCATATGCTGTATATTTTCTTCAAAAACAAGAAATGACAAGATTAGATGCGGTCACATTTATTTCACATGGGGTTGGAAAATCTTCTATTCAATTAGATCCCGGAAGTTTAAATTCTGATTCAGGAAAATTTGATCAGAACTCTAAAGTTAATAACGACCAAACCGCTCTCTCTTTATATTGTATTGATTTAAATTCTTTTGCTTCACTTGGGAAAATAGACCCACTTATTGGCCGCGATAAAGAAGTCGAGAGAACCGTCCAAATCTTATGTAGAAGGATAAAAAATAATCCTTTATTTGTAGGTGAAGCAGGGGTGGGTAAAACTGCAATCGCAGAAGGAATTGCTTTGCGAATAACTGAAGGAAATGTCCCTGATGTTTTGATGAATGCTCAAATATATAGCCTTGATATGGGCTCTTTATTAGCTGGGACCCGATACAGAGGAGATTTTGAAGAAAGAATTAAATCAGTTCTGAGTGAGCTTCAGGAGGATGAAAATTCGATTCTTTTTATTGATGAAATTCACACAATAATTGGGGCAGGGTCTACTTCTGGTGGTTCAATGGATGCTTCAAATCTTTTAAAGCCTGCATTGGCTAATGGTAGTTTGAGATGTATCGGATCAACTACTTATAAAGAATTTAGGGGTATATTTGAAAAAGATAGAGCCCTGTCTCGTAGATTTCAGAAAATTGATATTAATGAGCCAAGTATTTCTGATGCTATTAAAATTATTAATGGTCTAAAGCCTTATTTTGAAAATTTTCATAATGTCCGCTACACAAGGGATGCAATTCGCTCTGCTGTAGATTTATCTTCTCGATATATTCACGATCGGAAGCTTCCTGATAAGGCTATTGATGTAATCGATGAGGTAGGCGCTGCAGAAATAATTAAACCTAAATCTAAGAGACGAAAAGTATTAGGTGTAAAAGATGTTGAAAATGTTATTGCAAAGATGGCCCGCATTCCACCTAAGACGGTTACTGGGGATGACAAACAGGTTTTACATAATTTAGAACGCAATCTTAAGGCTGTTGTTTTTGGCCAAGACAAAGCAATTAATGCCCTTTCAACATCAATTAAGCTATCAAGAGCTGGCTTACAAGATAAATTTAAACCTATTGGTAGCTATTTATTCTCAGGTCCTACTGGGGTAGGTAAAACAGAGGTTGCACGGCAGTTAGCAAGTGTTCTGGGTTTACAATTAATACGGTTTGACATGTCCGAATATATGGAGCGACATTCGGTGTCGAGACTTATTGGTGCCCCTCCAGGTTATGTCGGTTTTGATCAAGGCGGTTTGATGACAGATTCAGTTGATCAAACCCCTCATTCAGTTCTTCTTTTAGATGAAATAGAGAAAGCCCATCCAGATATCTATAATATTCTTCTTCAGGTTATGGATCATGGCAAGTTAACGGATAACAGTGGAAAAAGTGTAGATTTTAGAAATGTAATTTTAATAATGACTACAAATGCAGGTGCTTCAGAACTACACAAGCAATCCATAGGGTTTGGAAGGGGTTCTACTAAGGCAGGAGAAGATAAGGTAGCTATAGAAAGAATATTTTCTCCAGAGTTTAGAAATCGTCTTGATTCAATCATTGGTTTTTCCCATTTATCTTTGGATATTATAAGCAGGGTAGTAGAAAAATTTATTCTTCAATTGGAAGTTTTGCTTCAGGACAGAAATGTGACCATAGAAGTTACAAATAAAGCTAGTAAGTGGATAGCTGAAAAGGGGTTTGATGATGTATATGGAGCCAGGCCCTTAAGTAGATTTATACATGAAAATGTGAAAAAACCACTAGCGGAAGAGTTATTGTTTGGAAAGCTAGAGAAGGGTGGGCATGTATTAATTGACTTAAGTGATGAAAAACTTATTTTTGTTTTCGATGATGAAAATGATCATTTAGCTCAAAAAAATAATGAATCTAAAGAAAATAATACTGGAAAAAAAACTGAACTTGTTAGGTAAATAATAGAATTAATTATTAAAATACTTTAATTTAACAAATTTAGCTTTTGGAAAGCATCTTGATAACTCGACTCCATACCCAACTCCTTAAATATAGACATAGATATTCTGTACTGTATTTTTGATTCAATATAATTATCTTGATTTAAAGCTAATATGTTAGCAATTTTAAATCTTGCTTTTCCTTCACCAATTCTATCACGAGAATTAGTAAACTCTTGAAGAGATTTATAGTAATTAATTTGTGCATTTTCAATATCTTCAACATTTTGATAATATGTTCCAATTGAAAAAAGTGTCCTAGCTATTCCATTGTTTTCGTTTAAATCTTTAAAATACTTAAGAGCTAAATCTAGTGATTCTAAAGCTAAATCATTTCTATTATTATTTAAGTAAAGATTCCCTTTCTCTAATAAATAAGTAGCCTCACTTAAAAGAAATTCATTACTAGAAGTAAAAAACTTTTGTGCTTCCGAAAATACATCTTCAGACTGAGAATTGTTTATATTTAATGAACTTAGACCAATAATTGACAGGATCATTCCGTTCGTTGTGTCATGTACTGAATAAAGAGCGAAAGCCTCTTCATAAGCAATTTTGGCTTGCTCACTTTTCTCCAATCTATCCTCCATTTGACCCAAGCTCAGATATGTCATCGCCAATCCTTTATTATCATTCATTTTATTAAATAAATTTATAGCTATTTGAAAATTTTCTCGAGCAGCACCTGGACGGCCAGCTCCAACCTCTACAATTGCTAAGTTGTATGTTGCTATTGCTTCTCCAGGCAAATCAGCTACTTGCTGAGCTGTTGCAAGTTCACTGTTTACTTTTTTTCTATTTTCATCGTAATCATCAAAATACGTAAATAATTCATCCCATGCCTGCTTAGCTATTTTTATACCCTTAGGGTCATCTAATATGTGAAAGATAGCCCTTGCTCGAGATATAGCATCTCTTGAATTAATTATGTTGCCCAGTCTACGTTCTGTATCACCTACACCGATCAGGGAATCAGCTTCCATTTTAAATTCATTAGCTTTATTAAAAATAGAAACTGCTTGTATAAATGATTCGAGTGATTCTTGATTGTTAAAGCGAGCCCTTTCTAGCTCTCCAATTGCATAAGCTATTCTTCCTTGACCTAGTTGGTAATCAGATTCAACAAAAATTGCATTTGCTTGCCTATATAAATCACGCGCAATTTGACCTTGTCCTAGATATCTTTCTAATGTTCCTAGCTCTAATAAGGTATTTGCAATTCCTATATTATCATTTGCTGCCTCAAAATTTGATTTAGCCCGAGAAAGAAGGGTTCTCGCCAATGGGTCATCACCAGTATTTAGTGCGACCTTAGCTTCCTCAAGATACTTTTGAGCTTCAGAAATATCATCATCCATATTTGTATTAATTGATAAAGTTAATACCTCATC
>CAZHAN010000005.1:0-7346 GCA_964530575.1 uncultured Rhizobiaceae bacterium
AAGAATCTCTTAACACTAATAATTCAAGGTCTCTTAATTTAACTGAATCACCAGAATTTTTACCTCCTAATGCAAGGGGGTGTTTAAGTACAGAAAGAATAGAGATTCCAGAGATCCTATCTGAAAAAAAATTTGCAATAAGATTAAGAAAAGTTCCTATTCTTGATGAAAACAAAGGAACTCCTGCAGAATCATCGACAATAATATTCCAACGCTTAAGTTCAACAGATACTCTGCGTGCTAAGTTACGATCAGGCGTTACGAGCGCTGCTTGTTTTTCAGGAAATTCTAAAATCCCACGCAACGCCAAAGCAATACATCTTGCTTCATGACTAGAAGATGAACAAACTATCTTGCTTAAGTCCGTGAGATTAAAATCTCCTAATTTTAATTTTTCACTATACCAAGAGCTTGATGATTGAAGTGCCTCTGCAATAAATCGTGATTTTTGAATTGAAAGTACTTTTTCATTCAATCCAACCCAATCCTTAACATTATTACGCTTAATTTTTATATTCTTTAATAGTTGTTTAATTGTGTATTGTGGATGAGAAAATTCAATTTTATCCCAAATTTCATTAGACATTTCACGATCTAAACCAGGTAAAATAACTATTCCTTGAGGAAGACTAGCTATAACTGACAAAAGGCGTGCAGTAGCAGGGATGGACCCAGTTGAACCAGCAGCTATAATTAATCCCTTGGGTTGAGTTTTTTCCCAAATATTAGATTGAGAATCCAATATTTTGTTCCGTCTCACCACCGGATCAAGGACATGCTCTTCATTAAGAATATTTGGCCAATGATCAAAAATAATGTTTAAAAACTCAAGACTATCCTGCCAATGCCCTGCAAGAGAATCAGGAACTATGCCTTTCAACAATTCAGTTGTAACTTCTTCAGTTTGAATTTGATCAAGCAATCCAGATAAATTTTTTGCAAATAAGAGTGCCTGGTCTGCCTGTATTTGAAATGAATTTTTTGAAATTCCAGATTTATTTTTTTTTAAGATTAATTGAGCTAATAATAATCTACGTCGCAAAGGGGATATAGCAGGAGGAATTCCTACTCCAGAATCATTGATAAGATAATAATTAGATTCCTCTAATGCAGAAAAAGATTCTTCTAGCTCAATATCTCCAATTGGAAATATTTTTGGCAAAATGACAGGTACTCCATTACCAAATTTTACTAATTCCTCCCGAAAGGAGCGACAAGCCCTCCGTGTTGGAAGTAACACCGTTACCTCAGCTAATGATAATGGATTTTTACCTACCTTTTTTAAAATTCCGTGCACTAAGGATTTTAAAAAAGGTACACCCATTGGAATATTTTCAACATTTACATTCATTATTATTTTAAAATCCTAGAATAATTAGATTCTAAACGCTTAGCCCTTTCCTTCCATTCACCCTTTCCGGAGAGAGAGATTATCCTTTCCTCTTCAGAAGGAAATTGCCAAGAAACTTCTAGTCTATTACTAGGAATAAGAGAGCCCATTCTATTCGGCCACTCTACCAAAACTATTCCGTTATCTAATGCTTCATCAAAACCTAATTCTCTGCATTCAATAGGGTTAGAAATACGATAGAGATCATAGTGCGAGATATTATCATCTCCTATGTTATAGGTAAGACATATTGAAAAAGTTGGGCTAGGAATCTCACTTGGTGGTGGTGAACTATTTAATAAAGCTCGTGCATTAATAAATTCCCTAACAAAAGTTGTTTTCCCAGCACCTAAAGAGCCTATTAACGCAATAAAATCTCCCTTCCTAACCTCTATAGCAATACTCTCAGCTAAACCAGCAAGAGACTTTAAATCGGAAGTGTCTATATTAATCAAATCCATAATTTTATAATTAATATCATTTTTTTTATTGTACCTGTCGATATTGTTGGCAACAATGGGTATCCTTAAGGTTAAAAAGTATTACTACATTCAATAATGGTTTATTTTGAATATTCTATAAACTTTGAAGATTCTTAGAGTACCTAAATGAATACAGAGCCTATACATAAATTTGATACAGATGTAGCTATTATTGGCGCCGGGCCAGTTGGTCTTTTCACTGTCTTTCAGTGTGGGATGATCGGACTCAAATGTCATGTAATAGATATATTAGAGGATATTGGAGGCCAATGCTCCGCCCTATACCCTGAAAAACCAATTTACGATATTCCTGCTTATCCAGAAATTAGTGGCCAAGAACTAGTTATAAAATTAATTGAGCAGGCAGCTCCATTTCACCCGACGTATCATCTTGGCCAACCAGTAAAAGTTCTTAGCCCTATAGAAAAGAATAATACTTCTGGTTGGGAGTTAGAAATTACTGGAGACAAAAAAATTACAGCCCACGCAGTAGTAATAGCTGGAGGTTCTGGGGCGTTTGGACCAGTAAGGCTACCATTAAATAATGTTAGTGAATTCGAGAATAAGAGTCTTTTTTACTCAGTCAAAAATAAATCTGCATTTGATAATAAGAATGTAATCATAACTGGAGGAGGAGATTCTGCAGTTGATTGGGCTTTGGAACTTCAAGAAATAGCATCTAGTATCTCAATTGTTCATAGAAGAAATAAATTTAGAGCTGCACCAGATAGTGTCCGAAAGATGCAATCACTAGTTGATAAAAAACTTCTAACTATGATTGTACCTTATCAAATTACCGGTATTAATGGAAATCAAGGAATAGTCGACACTGTTGAATTGACAAATTTGGACGGAGAAAAAAAATCAATTAAAGCAGATGTAATTTTAGCCTTCTTTGGTCTTTTAAATCAGCTTGGACCAATCAATAAATGGGGAATAAAGTTAAAAAATAACCAAATTGTCGTAAAACCTGATTCTTGTGCAACAAATCTTAAAGGCATTTTTGCAGTTGGAGATATAGCTACTTACCCTGGAAAATTAAAGCTAATTCTGTCTGGATTTTCCGAATCTGCTCTTGCAGCCCATGCAATTTATCCATTAATTTATCCCGATAAAGAGCTTCATTTTGAATACTCAACAACAAAGGGCATACCAAAATAAGCAGTCGGTTAATATCTATAACCCTCTGGCTTAAAAGGTCCTTCTACAGAAACCCCAATGTACTCAGCTTGCTTTGGAGTTAATTTTGAAAGCTTTGCCCCTAAACGCTCGAGATGAAGTGCAGCAACTTTCTCATCTAAGTGCTTAGGCAAAACATAAACTTTATTTTCATAACTTTCATGATTCTTCCATAATTCAATTTGAGCCATGACTTGATTAGTAAAAGATGCACTCATTACAAAGCTTGGATGTCCGGTAGCATTTCCAAGATTTACAAGTCTTCCTTTTGATAAAATTATAATTCTTTTTCCATCGGGAAATTCAACCTCATCAACCTGAGGTTTTACCTCATGCCAAGTGAAATTTTGTAATTCAGAAATTTGAATCTCGGAATCAAAGTGCCCAATATTACAAACTATAGCCCTATCTTTCATAGCCCTCATGTGTTCCAAGGTTATAATGTCAGCATTACCTGTTGCAGTCACAAAAATATCGCCACTTGATACGACCGTGTCCATATTTGAAACTTCATAGCCCTCCATAGCAGCCTGCAGGGCACAAATTGGATCAATTTCAGTTATTACAACTCGAGCGCCTTGCCCCTTAAGGCTAGCTGCAGAACCTTTTCCAACATCTCCATATCCGCAGACGACTGCAGTCTTTCCAGCAAGCATTACGTCTGTTCCTCTCTTAATGCCGTCTATTAAACTTTCCCTAACTCCATATAAATTATCAAATTTCGACTTAGTCACAGAATCATTTACATTCATTGCTGGAACAGCCAAGGTTCCTCTTTCAGCCATTTGATGAAGGCGAAGCACACCTGTAGTTGTTTCCTCAGAAAGGCCTCTAACATTTTTTAAAATATCAACATGATCTTTATGCATGACTTGGGTTAGGTCGCCCCCATCATCAATTAACATATTAGGAGTCCAGCCATTTGGACCAGTAATAGTTTTTTCAACACAGTCCCAATATTCTTCTTCCGTCTCACCTTTCCAAGCAAAAACAGGAATTCCTGCCGCGGCTATCGCTGAAGCAGCATGATCTTGGGTAGAAAAAATATTACATGAGCTCCACCTGACTTCTGCTCCAAGATTAACCAAAGTTTCAATTAGTACAGCTGTTTGAACAGTCATATGCAAGCAACCAGTAACTCTGGCACCTTGCAACGGATTAACCCCTTGATACTCTTCACGAAGAGCCATTAAGCCAGGCATCTCGGTTTCAGCAATAGCAATTTCTCGACGGCCCCAATCAGCCAAGCCAATATCTGCAACTTTGTAGTCTTTTAATTCCGTCATAATTTTCCTGAGGTAAAATTAGAGAACATAAATATTAATTTTAATACCCTGCCCAAAGGTTCTTTTTTATAAATACTATCAATAAACTAGTCTACAAGAAGATGAAAAACAATGTTTGGTAATCGTTTAAAAATCATTATTAGCCTTCAGTCATGTCTTTATCCCTATGACGAACTAAAGCTCGATGACCATTGCCTGTAAGATGTTCTCCAAGACTTTCCGCAACAAACACTGATCGATGGCGACCTCCAGTACATCCTATGCCAATAGTAAGATAATTTTTACCCTCTTCATAATATCTAGGCAATAAATCATCAATCATTTGAGTTAAAGACTTATAGAATGATTGGAAATTTTCGTCAGATCTAATATATTTAGCAACACTTTTATCAAGCCCACTATGACCCTTTAGCTCATCATCGTAATGAGGATTTTTTAAAAACCTTACATCAAAAACCAAGTCTGCCTCTCTAGGAAGGCCCTTGCCATAAGCAAATGAAACCAAAGAAACAACAAAATTTCTTGTAATATTCTTTAGAAATCTAGCCTCTATTAAAAGCCTGAGATCAGGCAAAGAGAGTTGGGTTGTATCAATTATAAAATCTGATGCTGCTAAAATTGGTTGGAGCATTATTCGTTCATGATGGATACCATCTGTCACTGGTCTATCATTAGCTAACGGATGCCGTCTTCTAGTTTCAGTAAAACGACGGTTAAGTATTGACTCATCACAGTCCATAAATATTACAGTTAGCTGAATATCTTGTCGTTTACGTAAAGGGAGTATTTCCTTCACAAATGTTTCAACATTAAAATGTCTATTACGGATATCAACCCCAACAGCCAGATGGACGGGTAATTCTAATGAAGATTCTGCTGAAACAATTCGACCAAAAAAATCTATAGGGAGGTTATCAATCGCTTCAAATCCAAGATCTTCAAGATTTTTTAATGCTGAAGACCTTCCAGCACCAGACATACCCGTAATAATCACTACTTGTCTTCGAGAAAGGTTTAAATCTATTGTCATTATGACCTCGCTGCAGGCAAAGATACAATAAATCTTGCCCCAATAACCGATTCATTTTCATATCGATTCTCTGCATGAATCGAGCCACTATGCGCCTCTACTATTTGGCGAGAAATTGAGAGGCCAAGGCCTGAATGTGTTCCAAACGGTTCATTGCCTGGTCGTAAGGAAAAGAATCGATCAAAAATTTCTTCGACTTTATCCTTAGCTATACCAGGACCTTCATCCTCGACAGAAATTTCAATTAAATTAGAAAATCTTCTCAGCTCTAGTCTAACTTTACCTTTATTAGGAGAAAACGAAACGGCGTTTGCTAACAAATTGCGCAAAACTTGCACTATTTGATCTTCAATACAAAGCGTTAAAAAAGGACCATTACCAATACTTATAACTTCAAAAATAGGAGATGTCTCAGTTGTAGTATTTTGAAGTTCTTCAAGTGTGTTTGCAACATCAAGTAAATCAACTGAAGTTCGATTTGCTCGAGCAAGCTCAGCATCTAAACGAGATGCATCAGAAATATCGCTAATTAAACGATCTAATCTATGCACATCCTGTAAAATAATTTTAACAAGCTCTTCCTTTTGATCTGTGCTAGCTGAAATTGATAAAGTCTCTACAGCACTTCTAATACTTGATAGTGGGTTTTTTATTTCATGCGCTACATCAGAGGCAAATGCTTCAGTTGCATCCAAACGTTCGTATAAAGCATTGGTCATTGACATTAGAGACCCTGATAAGTCTCCAATCTCATCATTACGTCCAGTAAAATCTGGGATTACATTACGTTGGCCAGTTTGGTATTCAGCTCCATCAGCAGCCTTCGCAAGTTGGCGGATTGGGCGTGCTATAAAGGCCGTTAAAAATAAAGATAAGGGCAACGTAATTGCTAAAGCAATAAAAAATAATTGAATAATCTTAAAATAATATTCTGCTATATTTTTTTCAATGTCTGTTGAATCAACGGACATTAATAACACCCCAACTCTCTGTATATAAGCCTCTACCGGTATAGCTACAGATACTATTATGTTGCCCTGAGACATTTGCCTAATCTCATAAGCAGACTCTCCTGTTAAAGCTTCTTCAACTTCGTCATAATCTTCTGCGGTCTGGTTATTAGGCTCTTTGTATGATGGATACGAATTCCTAACACCAAAAATACGAAGAACCCAGTCGATAAAACTGCCAAACTTATAATTTATTTCATTAATAAATTTATCACTTCTCCTTAGATTTGGAGGTGGTAAATCTTGAATTATTATTTCATCCCCAACCGGATTATTACATTGTCCGTCAGACTCAAGCGGCAATAAGCATCGACTGTCAGCTATTAGAATCCCATCATTATCAAAGAATCTTGCTCTTGTATCTATAGGCAATGTAAACCGAACAACTACCTGCTGAGCAATTTTTTTATCAAAAACATTGGTCGTGAGGAAAGAATCAGCATTTTCCTCACCAAGTGCAGTTGCAATAATCTCACCCTGAGTACTTAAGCTCTCGATTCTAGCATCAAACAATTCATCTCTATGCTGAGGCCCAAGAACCAACATGCTTAATAGGATTAATAGTGTTGGAAAATTTATCCAGAGAAGCCTTGCAGTAATTGGCGAAAGAAACTTTCTAGATCGTAAGGATTTTGATGAGGAACTATTTGAATAGCTCTCAAGCGAGATTAAACTCGTCGACTTTTGGAAACGACGGGATTCTAGTTGAGGAGTAACTCTTTCATGGGTCTCGGTAACCATATACTTAGCCCGACCTTCAGGTCCAAATGGAACTATAATGCCTGGTTGTATCGGTATCCTACTCCATATTTAGTTTCAATGCTTGCAAAGTTGGGGTCTACTTCGCGAAATTTTTTCCTAACCCTTTTAATATGACTATCTATAGTACGATCATCTACAAAAGTATTCTCATCATAGGCAATATTCATAAGTTGGTCACGGCTTTTGATGTGCCCAGGATGTTTAGCC
>CAZHAN010000005.1:7356-14373 GCA_964530575.1 uncultured Rhizobiaceae bacterium
AATGCATCCAGAATTAGAAATTCGGTAACAGTAAGGCCTAACTCTTGATCTTTCCACGTACAAAGATGCCTAGTATGGTCCAATTTTAGTTCACCCCTCACCATTATTTTTTCTGTAGCTATATCTGAGGCGGGAATTGATGCCCTTCTTAGAAGCGCACGTATACGTTCTATAAGTAATCTCTGGGAAAATGGTTTTCGGATATAATCGTCAGCACCTATCTTAAGACCCAAAGCCTCATCCATCTCATTATCTTTTGAAGTAAGAAAAATTGCAGGTACCTTAGATTCTTTCCTTATAATTGACAGCAATTCCATGCCGTCAAGTCGTGGCATTTTAATATCTAAAACAAGCAAATCAGCTGGTTGTTGTGACAGAGAAGCCAAGGCTTTAACCCCATCATCATACTTACGAACAATAAATCCCTCGGCCTCTAAGGCAATAGAAACAGAAGTAAGAATATTTCTATCATCATCTACCAAGGCAATTGTAGGCTGTGTCACAATAGTAAAATCTCTCTCAAAAAACCCGATATCAATATGATTGTACATTATTCATACTCCGTAAAGGATCCAAAAGATTAACTTTCGTTATAATTTACGGCAATTTCTAGGCAAAAATGTTACATTACCTAAAATGAGCAATAAAAAAAACTTAGCCTTTGAGGCAAGAAAATTAGTTAGATCCACCCCAGTAGCCACCTTAGCTACTTCCTTTATAAGCGAGGATAGTCAGTTGAATTCATGGCCATATGCCTCATTAGTTCTTATAGCTACTGATTTTTATGGTGCCCCACTGCTTTTTATATCTTCCTTAGCCGAGCATACAAAGAATATCTCTCATAATTCCAAGGTTGGGTTGTTGCTAGATGGTACTGAAGGCTCAACAAACCGTTTGGCGGAAAAAAGGATCACTCTCCTTGGAAATGCTAGCAAAGTTGACAGTTTGGTTGCTTGGAACCGCTATCTATCTAGGCATCAAGAAGCTGAAATTTATGCTTCTTTTTCAGATTTTTCTCTTTACAAGATTGATGTCAAATATGCGCAAATAGTTGCAGGATTTGGGAAGATTCAATGGTTCGATCACAAAGATCTTATTTTAAACCATGCCCAATTAGATGATTTAGCAAATTCAGAATCAGATATAATTGCGGAAATTAATGAAATTAATAGCAACAATATTCAAGATATTGGGTCTAAAATCCTACCAAATTCTCAAGGAAATTGGTTGATAATTGGGTTTGACCCTGAAGGTTGTGAGCTCAAATTAGGATCTAAAATCTATAGGGTATCCTTCAATAATGTGGTATTATCTGCTCTAGATCTTAGAAAAGAACTTGCAGCCGTTGGGCTATCCAATTACAACAAATATAACTAAACATAGGGCCAATCTAGCTCTATCCAGTTTCAGGGCATTTTGCCCATATAAATTTCAATCGCCCAATTTAATGGGCATATAGAAAATCTTTTTTCAAATAAATAGATTTATCTTATTTCGCTATGAATGGAGAAAAATTCGTGGGTAACAAAGGAACACATATTAGTTCACATGGGCTTAGTAACAATGGACTTAGCCCTTCAAAAGACGTTCATTGGAATTATTCAGCTTCACAATTAATTGAAGAAGCAATCAAGCGCGGAGAAGGCACTCTTTCTGCTGGTGGTGCATTGGTAACTGATACTGGTCATCATACCGGTCGATCACCAGGTGATAAGTTCACCGTTGAAGAGCCATCCAGCAAGGACAAGATTTGGTGGGGTAAAATTAATAAGCCCATGTCAGAAGAGCATTTTAATATACTCCGTAAAGATATTGTAGATCACTTAAATTCAAATGATCTGTTTATTTTTGATGGATGGGCTGGAGCCAATAAAGCTCACAGACTTCCAATAAGAGTTGTAAATCAACATGCTTGGCATAACCTTTTTGCACAAAATATGTTTTTAAAAGCAACACCAGATGAGAAAAAAAATCACGTACCAGAATTCACCATACTACATGCGCCTGATCTCAAGGCAGACCCAGCTAAACATGGAACAAATTCTGAGACGGTAATTACAGTAAATTTTGGCGCTAAAGAGGTTTTGATCGCTGGCACTCAGTATGCTGGTGAAATGAAGAAATCGATTTTCAGCGTTTTAAACTATCAACTTCCTGATAAGGGCATTTTACCAATGCACTCATCAATAAATGTAGGATCTGATGGAAACTCTGCGATTTTCTTCGGTCTTTCTGGAACCGGAAAAACTACACTCTCTGCAGACCCTAATCGTGAGCTTATTGGAGATGATGAACATGGTTGGTCAACTGATGGAGTGTTTAATTTTGAAGGCGGGTGTTACGCAAAAGTAATTAACCTCTCAGCAGAAGCTGAGCCTGAAATCTACGCTACTACTGGACGTTTTGGAACTATATTAGAGAATGTAGTTATGTCTCCAGAAACAGGCATTATTGATCTAGATGATGAAAGCAAAACTGAAAATACACGCGCTTCATACCCTCTTACATACATACCAAACGCCTCCCCTACTGGCATAGCTGGACAGCCGAAGAATGTCGTGATGCTTACTGCTGATGCATATGGTGTTCTTCCTCCTATTGCAAAATTAACTCCCGAACAGGCAATGTATCATTTCTTATCTGGGTACACTGCACGCGTAGCAGGAACCGAGAGAGGTGTAACTGAACCACAGGCCGTTTTCTCGACATGTTTTGGCGCTCCATTTATGCCAAGACACCCTAGTGTATATGCAAAAATGCTCGGAGAATTCTTAGAGAAAGAAAATTGTACCTGCTGGTTAGTAAATACAGGCTGGACTGGTGGTGCTTACGGTACAGGACACAGGATGCCAATAAAGCACACTCGTGCTCTTCTAGCTGCAGCACTTGATGGTGATCTTGTCAACGTAGCCACTGCTACTGACCCTCTTCTAGGACTTCATGTTCCTGAATCATGCCCAGGTGTTCCTGAGGAAATATTACATCCTCGAGAAACTTGGCCTGATAAGGGTGCTTATGATAGCACTGCTGGGAAACTCGTCGAAGAGTTTAGCAGTAACTTTGTACAATTTGAAGAATATGTAACTGATGAAGTAATTAAAGCTGCTCCTAAAGCAGCCTAATACCTTTATAATTAAACTAAAGGCCAGCCTTTGTGGCTGGCCTTTTTTTTAACATCAATTTTATTAAGGGATTATTATAATATGGTGCATTTACTTTAAAATTTAATTAATGCGCTTCACTCCAATTTTGCCCAATACCTGTATCCACAACTAAAGGAACCTCAAGACTTATAACTGATTCCATCTGTTCTTTTACCAAAGAACATAAGTCATTAGAATCACTTTCTGCTACCTCAAACAGTAATTCATCATGGACAGAAAGCACCATTCTGGCACTTAACTTGGATTTTTCTAAACTTTTGTGCATACGAATTATGGCTAGTTTCATAATATCAGCTGCAGATCCTTGCAGAGGTGCATTTATTGAAGCGCGCTCGGAAAATGATCGAAGATTATGATTCTTGTCTAGAATCCCTGGAATATAAATTCTTCTTCCTAGCAAGGACATTACATACCCGTGTTCTCGAGCAAATATCTTAGCCTTATCCATATAATCTTTAATTCCAGGATATCGAGCAAAATATGAATCTATATATTGTTTTGCCTCCGTCTGTGGAATACGTAATTGCCGGGATAGCCCAAAAGGAGAAATACCATAAATGATCCCAAAATTAATTGCCTTAGCATTTCTTCGTATCTCTGAATCCATATTCTCTAATTTCACACCAAACACCTGACTTGCAGTTATAGAATGAACATCTCCTCCATCACGAAATACTTTGATTAAAGGTTTAATTTCTGCAATATGAGCAAGCAAACGAAGCTCAATTTGTGAGTAATCAGCTGACACAAGCACATTTCCCTTTTCAGCTATAAATGCTTGCCGAATTCTACGACCCTCTTCACTTCTTACCGGTATATTTTGAAGATTAGGATTATTGCTCGCAAGACGGCCCGTTGCTGTTCCAGTCATTACAAAATTGGTATGTACTCTCCCAGTAACATCATTAATTTGCTTTGATAAAGCCTCAGTATATGTAGAGCGTAGTTTAGCTACATGCCTCCAATCTAAAATTACTTCTGGTAATTTATAGCCTTCAGAGGAGAGCGTTTCGAGGATATCTGCGTCAGTACTCCAAGATCCATTTTTTGTCTTCCTTCCGCCTGCCAAATTCATTTCATCAAAAAGTACTTCACCTAGTTGCTTGGGAGACCCAAGATTAAATTTATGTCCGGCAAGTTTGTACGCACTTAATTCAGCCTTATTCATGCGAACAAGAAATTCTTCAGAAAGTGTTAAAAGCTTTTGATTATCCACTTTAATTCCTGATCGCTCCATATTGACCAGAATATGTACTAGTGGTCTTTCAACTGTTTCATAAATGTTAACAAGTTGATTGGATAAAATTTCAGTTTTAAAAATTGGGAAAACCCTAAAGATTGCTTCAGCATTGCCAGCAGAAATTTCGAGAGCCATCTCAGATGGTGCTTCAGAGAATTTGATTGCTGATTTTCCAGATCCCAATACCTTCTTACGATCAGATACATTAAATGAAACCACTCTTTCAGCTATACTCATTAAATCATGAGAATATTTCCCTCCACCAAGAACAAAAGAGATTAATGACAAGTCATTTAATGAAACAATATTAATATTAAATTTATCAAAGAAACTAATTAAATTTTTCGCATTTTGAGTTATTTTAATAACGCTAGGATCTTCAAATATATTCAAAAAAAACTCATAAATTTCTTTATATCTTAAATGATTTTTTTCTTCCTTGATAATATTTATCAGATTTTTTTCATAAGAAAAATTTTTGAATGACAAATACCATGATTCATTAAGTTCAGTACATAAACCAACTCCAACAATATTATCTGAATTACCTCCTTCTGTATCCAATTCAACAGATACTGCTAAAACCCCAATATTCTTTGAATCATGCAAGATCTTATTTAATTGTTTTATATTCTTAACTTCATTGTAATTTCTTACAAACTCATTTTTTTTTAGTTGGGTCTTTGTTTCACTATATCTATCTTCCTGACCATACTTTAACCTCAATTTATTTGCTAAATTTTCAAACTCCATAGTCTTTAGCCATTCAAATAAATCTTCTTGGTTTAACTCCCTTACTTTAATTTCATCGATACTACCCTCTATGGGAAGATCATCACGAAGACGAACGAGATCCCGGCTAATCCTAGCTAAATCTGCATAATCTATAAGATTTTGTCTACGTTTTGGTTGTTTGATTTCTCCTGCATTGTCTAATAAATTATCAAGATTTTGATAATTATTTAAAAGTTCTGCAGCAGTTTTTATACCTATCCCTGGAACGCCTGGAACATTATCAGAAGAATCACCAGCAAGTGACTGGAGGTCAACTACTTGCTCCGGATAAACCCCAAATTTATCATGTACTTCTTTCCTTCCAATCATTTTTCCTTTCAAAGGATCGTGTAAAAGCACCCCATCACCAATTAATTGCATCAAATCTTTGTCTGACGAAACAATTATTACTTCATGCCCTTCTTCTAGTGATTTCCGAGTATATGATGCAATTAAATCATCCGCTTCAAATCCATCCATTTTGATACTTGAAATATTAAACTTATTTACAGCATCCTGAATAAGTTGAAATTGAGGAATCAAATCTTCAGGAGGTGGGGGTCTATGTGCTTTATAATCAGGATAAATTTTATTCCGAAATGTTTTTCTTGATGAATCAAAAAGAATTGCTATATGACCAGATCCTCCTGCATGCTCAATATCAGAAAGAAGTTTTTGAAGCATATTACAAAATCCGTAAACTGCACCGGTTGGGCATCCATCAGACTTACGGGTTAAAGGGGGAAGAGCATAATATGCACGAAAAATATACCCTGACCCATCAACTAAATAGACAGGTTTAGTAGCAGAAGAATCCTTTGAATTTTTTTTAATTTCCTTAGAATTTAAATCTACACTCATAATTTTATTTTTTTGCAGCTAAGTGCTCAGCCTTTTTTCTCCATTCACCTGGGAGTGACTTAATTTTTGAGATTTCATCTAATCGATTTAAGTCTGGGTTACTTCCATAAAATAAATTTAGAGTTTCAAGAATTGAAAAATTACCAACTCCAGACTTAATTTGTGTTATTTTATCTCCTACCTGAACATAGCCAGGCTCGATAACTCTAAGAAAGAATCCAGTTCGCTTGCTTGATAAAAACCGATTTGGAAAATCTGGATCTGCCATTCGAATGCCAAGTTTAATGCATGGAATTCGCGGATAAGTAACCTCAAGCAAAGCATTACCATATCTATAGAAGTCACCAACCATAACCCTGTCTTCTTCACCACCCTCAATGGTAAAGTTATCTCCAAAATACCCGTATGTGAGATCAGAACGATTTTCTTCTCTAGCCCATGTTTTATAGTGACTTACGGGATAAGCAGAAACTGCTCTGAAATCCCCTCCATGAACCTTTGTGTCTGCTTGTTCGTCACCTTCAAGGCCATTATAACCAACATTAATCTTTGCAGTTGTCTGAGACTTAACAATCCCACTATTTAGAAAGTTTCCTTTTCTATCTTTTAAAGGGCGAGCTTTTCCAGTAGCAATTGAAATTATAGCCACAACAATTCTTTCTGAATCTGATTAATCTTCTTTTTTCAAGACAAAAACTTGATCACAATACAAGCACTCTGCCCTACCATCACTTCCCAAAGTTATATAAACCTTTGGATGGCCAAGAGCACCGCCACCGCCATCACAAGAAACCTTATTTTCCTCGACAATTTTTTCTTCTAATTTTTCACCAACCATAATAATTCATACCTAAAACGTTGACCAATTCTGAAGTCAATGATAACGATCAGTTACTTACAATCAAACCCTAGTTTGTTTAATTTTCTTTTTTCAGGGGTTAATAAATAAAAAGAGGATAGAAAAATTAATAATAAAAC
>CAZHAN010000005.1:14383-20152 GCA_964530575.1 uncultured Rhizobiaceae bacterium
TATCCTCCCGAAAACGCGATAGAAGCAAAAAATCTAACAAAAACCTACCAAAATTCAGGTAATCTTGCCTCTGTAAATGCACTAAAATCAATTAATATCACAATTCCAAATGGCTCTTTCTTTGGACTATTAGGCCCAAACGGAGCAGGAAAATCGACCTTTATCAACATACTCGCAGGAATAAGTCTTAAAACAGAGGGAGAGCTATCAATATGGGGGCATAATATCGATACAGAAACTAGACTGGCTAGATCTTCAATAGGTATAGTTCCCCAAGAACTAAATCTTGACCCCTTTTTTACTCCATTTGAATCTGTAGAACTTCAAGCAGGTTATTATGGAATTCCTAAAAATAAGAGACGAACAGATGAAATCCTTGATGCAGTCAAGCTTTCTAAGCAAAAACATGCTTATGCTCGCGCTTTATCCGGAGGAATGAGAAGAAGGTTATTAATAGCAAAAGCAATGGCGCACAGTCCTCCAATTTTAGTCCTAGATGAACCAACAGCAGGCGTGGATGTAGAATTAAGAAAACAATTATGGAAACATGTGCGTAAACTTAATCATTCTGGAATCACGGTTCTACTTACTACACATTATCTTGAGGAAGCAGAAGAACTCTGTGACCAAATTGCAATCATTAACAAAGGGGAAATTATTGCTTGTCAGCCTACGAAACAACTTGTTGGCCTTCTTGATAAAAAAGACGTTAATTTAACTATCCAAGATCTACCAACATCGATTCCAAATCCACTCAAACAATTTGAAATTTCACTAAAGCCACCTCATACGATGGTTGTTCGATTTGCCCCATCAAAAAATACGATTCTCGATGTTATATCTGCAGTTCAAGAATCAAAAATTTCAATTACTGATCTTACAACTGAAGAAACTGATCTTGAAGAAGTTTTCATATCACTAACTTCCGAATGACAAATAAAATATTATATATCAAAATTAATTAAAAAATGGATCCTATTACTTGAATTCTAAACATATTAGATACTATTTTTTTCTAGTATTTGTATTCATATTTGCAGCTATTGCGGTTGTGATTATATTCCCTGGACAAAAAGAAACGGTACTCGATGGAGTATTTTCTCGAGAACAAGCAAACCGTGGAAATTTAATTTATTCAATGTATTGCCTAGAATGTCATGGGGATAAACTCCAGGGAGGAGGGACCTTTATCCCAACCTTGAGTGGAATAGACTTTACTGCCAATTGGAAAAGACAATCTTTAGACAATTTATTCTCTTATTTAGTTGAATTTATGCCACTTGATTCACCTAGAAGCCTAACACCTCAAGAGTATGTTGATGTCCTGTCATATATTCTTGAATATAATGGATACCCGCATGGTAAAGAAGAACTTCCCCCTGTGCGTACAGAACTAAAACGCCTCAGATTTGTACCTATTCATTAATATAAAAATCAAATATTATATTATTAGTACTCTCCCGAGGTATTTTAGATGAACAATGATAGAAAAAAAATCCATACACCAATTTGGAAACAATCTTGGTTCTGGACAATCAGCATAACTCTTGCTGGGGCTATTTTTTTGTTTTGGCTAAAACAACCTGACCTTGAAGATGAGCTCTTAGATCCTGCTAGAATTTTAGCAGAAGAACAAAAAATAAATGAGATAATATCTACATTTCTCTTTCCTTTACCAGAAGATCCATCAATAGCAATTCTGTCTTTTAGTGGGACTGAAGAAAGTGGGCTCTCACCTCTTCAAGCTCATGCCTTCTCTAGGGAAGTGGTCTCTGCATTGCATAAACATGATGATTTATTCGTGATACATTATGATTCCTCTAAACATTTAACAGCCTCTTCCCCAATAGAAGTTGGGATGGAGCTAGGTATAAATTATGTATTAAGTGGAGATATTATTGCAATTCGTGGAAATAAAACTCAGGTAAATTTAGAACTTTTCAATACTATTTCTCAAGAAATGATATGGGAGGATAAAGTCATTTCTGAGAAAGATTTTGTTAACAAATTACCAATAATTATAGCTGAATTGGTAGCATCAAATCTACAAACAGAAACTAATGAAAATTCAGAAGAATTAATTGAAGATTCTCGAGATTTTAATTCAATACCTCAAGACGCATGGATTCTTTACTTACTAGGTCGCGATCAAGCTGCGAGCGGAACAATTCAATCAAATAAAAATGCAGAACAATTTTTTTCTAACGCACTGAATATTTTACCCAATTTTACTGACGCACTTATAGAGCTTGGATTCACTAAATACTATACTCAGCAGGGGTTTGAAGGCGACCTTACAGGAAAAACAATGCCAGAATTACAATCTGAAATCCTGATTGCAATTGACCAATCCCCAGAAAATCCGAGGGGCTACGAGTTAATGAGCCGCCTGAAAATGCTTGATTATACTTATTTTAGGCCAGGTCGTGGTGAAAGAAATAATAGAGAACAAGCAATGGACTACTTAGCTCAAGCGGTAGAACTGTCACCTGGAGATCCAGATCTAATGATATATCGCGCTCAATTGCACACTAAATGCTGTCGTAGGAGCTCTCGTTCATACTATGCACAAGAATATGCTGAAGATGCAATTAGACTTCACCCAAAACGTGATTGGATTTATGATCTGACTTTAGCACAAACCCTGCAACTACAAATGGTATATGACCAATCAATCTCTATAATTGAAAAATTAATTATAGATAATCCTAACATCTTGCGTCTGCACCGGGAAGCTGCGTTAGTGCATGGATTAATGAGAAATGTTGAGGAAGGAGAGTTTCATATGAGTAAAATATTAAATATCAATCCTTCCTATGGAGCGGGCTGGGAAAGTGAAGATTCAACATATGATCAAAGGGGTAATTTTCAAAGAGATATGGAAGCGCTTAGACGGGTAGGTCTGCCATGATAAATAGAATTATCAAAGCAATCATAATACTTTCTTATTTATTTTTTCTAAATCCTTCATATTCAGACGATACTCTTAAGGATGGAATCTCTGCATACCAATCTGGAGAATTTAAACTTGCAATGACAATATTTTCACCTCTAGCAGTTGAAGGTAATAGAAGTGCGCAATTTTATCTTGGTAAAATGTATGATTACGGACAAGGAACAATTCAAGATGATCTAAAAGCTCTCAACTGGTACCAAAAAGCGGCAAAACAAGGACACCCTGAAGCACAGTTCGGAGTAGCACGAATGTGGGATGGGGGAGAGGGTATTCCTATGCGTATGGAGCTTGCTTGGGCATGGGCAACTATAGCCGCTGAACAAAATGTTGAAAAAGCAGACATTCTTCAAAAAACAGTGGAGGAACTAATGTCAGAAAATGAGCTGTCGCTAGCTAGAAAGGAAGCTGACAGAATACGAAAGGAATATGTATTACCTTTTAGAAATTAATTAAACTATTCTGTTAATAATTAATTTTATTAATAATAATAAATTTATTTCTATTTATATATCTACTTTATAAAAGATGAGTGCCAAAATTTTAGTAACTCTAAATCTACAAAAGAATTATTTTTTTGTTCACCTGACGTCAATCGCATTGGACTATCTTCATTCCCAAACGAATCTAATGTCGCAACTGCACCATCAAATTTCTGATGTTTAGTATAATTTGAATATGTAATTACTGTTGGAATCCCTGCAGCACTTGCCGCGTTAAGTCCATTAAGGGAGTCTTCTAAAGCAAGGCAGTCTTGAGGTCTTAGATTTAGTTTATCCAATGTCCATAGATAAATTTCAGGATCTGGTTTCTTCTTATTTATTGAATCTGCAGACCCAATAACCTCAAACCACTCAATATCAACTGAATTTGGAGCATACTCTAATAACATTTCAACATTTATTAAGCTAGTAGTAGTAGCTATAGCTAGCCTAACATCATTCTCTTTAGCTTCAGTAATTAAACGTTGCACCCCAGAACGCAAATGGGAAGAACCGCTCTTTATAGAGTTAACGTAATTTATAGTTTTTGCTTTATGCATTTCTCTAACTTTATCAACTGTAATATTATTTTGCATATCTAAAGAAAGATCAGTTTTTATAAAAAACAATATTCTCTCTACGCCTCCAGTAACTTCTAATAGGTCACGATATTTATCCTGACTCCACTCCCAATTATATCCAAATTGTTTGAATGTTAGATTAAAGGCCTTACGATGGGTCTCTTCAGTTTCAGAAAGAGTTCCATCTACATCCCAGATCAAGCATTTTAACATTATTAATAAAACCTAACTATTATAATTATCAAATCTATAGTATTAAAAAATATTCTTCATTTCTAAGTCAACAAATTTTTTAACGCCCTCTTCGAGAGACATAAAATTTTTTTCTAGACCCATAGATCTTAGACGACTCATATTTGCACAAGTGTAGTACTGATATTGATTACGAATATTTTCAGGAATATCTATAAATTGGATGTCTACTTCCAGATCTAATGAATTAAAAACTGCATTTGCAAGATCAACAAAAGTTCTTGGTATGCCTGTTCCAAGATTAAATAACCCAGAAATTTGACAATTCTCAAAAAGCCAAATCATAGTATCCACGCAATCATCAACGTGAATAAAATCGCGAAGTTGTTCTCCATTTTCGTATTCTCGATTATGAGAGCTAAAAAGTTTAACATTTCCAAAAGTTCTTATTTGGTTAAATGCTTGACTCACCATACTTTTTTGCGAACCTTTATGTGATTCATTTGGGCCATAAACATTAAAGAATTTAAGACCAACTGTCTGAGGAGGAATATTTTCTGATTTAGAGATCAGTCTCCTTATGCGAATATCTGACAAGTGCTTTGATTTAGCATAAAGATTTAATGGAACTAACCTGTTTAGATTAGAATAGTCATCATCAAAACTAGATGACCCATCACCATAAGTCGCAGCAGAGGAAGCATAAATAAATTGGATATCATTCAATGCACACCATTTCCATAATTCTATTGTAAAAAGGAAATTATTTTTTTTTAGAAGATTAGAATTTACTTCTGTAGTATTTGAAATAGCCCCAAGATGGAAAACAACTTTAATATTTTTCTCAAAACCCTTTGTATACTTAAATAATTCTTTTGGAGTTACAACATTTGATATCTTTGTTGAATTAAGATTCTTCCATTTTATATCTTCATCTTTACTGCCAAGATATTCACAAACCAAAATATCATTCTCACCACGCTCTTCGAGTGCTAAAATTAGATTTGACCCAATAAATCCAGCTCCACCTGTTACAACAATCACCAATCCTACCCTTTATCTACTTTCTCAATACGCTCAACAATTTTTTTTGAACTTTGGCCATCAACTAGATCTACAAGAACAACTTTCCCACCATAAGAATGGATCAAATCAGCACCAACAACATTATCAATTGTATAGTCAGCACCTTTTACCAGAAAATCAGGCTTAAATTTTTCAATTAAATTTATGGGAGTATCTTCACTAAATAAAACTACAAGATCCACATCCTCAAATCCAGAGAGAACAGCCGCACGGGATTCCTCATTTTGTATAGGCCGAGAGTTTCCCTTTAGTTTTCGGACTGAATCATCTGAATTTAATCCTAAAACTAATCGATCTGCTAAAGATCTTGCCTTGCGCAATAAAGAAACATGACCTGGATGGATTAAATCAAAACAGCCATTTGTAAATGCTATACTGTCACCACTTACCTTCCAATTTATAATTTTTTGTTCAGCTTCAGCAATTGAACTAATCTTATTTTTTGATATTGATTTAACAGCACTATATGAATCTA
>CAZHAN010000005.1:20162-22700 GCA_964530575.1 uncultured Rhizobiaceae bacterium
TATTATTTCCTCAGGGAGAGCTATAGCAGTTCCAGCTATGCCTACTACTACTCCTGCAGCAACATTAGCCATTTCTGCTGCTTCTTGTATATTTGAACCTGTTGAAAGCATCGCCCCGAGCATTGCAATTACAGTATCCCCTGCTCCTGATACATCAAACACCTCACGGGGGGGTACAGATAAATGCGTTACAGAATTAGAATCGATAACGCTAATTCCATACTTACCTCTCGTGACAACAATCGCATTAGCATTAATATTTCCTAATACTAGTTTTCCTGCTTTCTCAACTTCTTTATCAGTTTTTGTTGGCAACCCTGAAGCTAATTTAAGTTCTTCAGAATTTGGAGTTAGAATAGTTGCACCTTTATAGCGGATATAATTAGAACCCTTAGGATCAATTATAACTGGAATGTGTTGAGAGCTTGCAAAAGAAATCAACTGAGAAAGCATATGATCATTAATTGTTCCCTTATTGTAATCTGAAATTATAACAACTGAAATTCCAGTTAATGCCGCTTTAATTGCATTATCTAATTTTTCAATAATTTTATTTGGTAAGTCACTTATATCCTCAATGTCAGCACGCAGTAGCTGATGTGCCCCACTAGAATATCTTATTTTTTCAGTTGTTTTACGATTATTTATAGTGATGAAAGTTGGATCTAAGCCATTAATATTATTTGCTAAATCAATTAATTCCTTTCCAGGATCATCATTACCAATAAGTCCAATTAATTTGGTCTCAACTCCTAATGCCACTGCATTTCGAGCTACATTTCCTGCACCACCTAACATTTTAATCTCGTTATCAATTTGAATAATTGGAATTGGAGCTTCGGGAGATATTCTATTTACTCTTCCATGAAAAAATCTATCAAGCATTACATCGCCGATAACTAACATACGACATTGACTAAAACGTTCAGATAATTCAGATAATGTATATCCTGGCATAATTACTTCTTTTGCAAACTTTCCTCTATTGATGCGCATAATGCTTGGCCTAAAAGAATATGAATTTCTTGAATTCTTGCAGTGGTAGAACTGGGGACTATCAATAATGGATCAGCTATCCCTACTAATTTTCCTCCATTGTTTCCACTTAGAGCACAAGCAGAAATATTCTTCTTTCTAGCAGCCTGCAGTCCAGCAAGAACATTTAAACTGTTTCCAGATGTAGAAATACCTATTGCTACATCTCCTGATTTACCCAATGCTTCAATCTGACGTGAAAAAATATGCTCGAAACCATAGTCGTTTGATGCTGCAGTAATAATTGAAGTATCAGTTGTCAGTGAAATTGCAGCAATTGGCTCCCTATCGTCTCGATATCGAACAACTAACTCTGTAGCTAAATGTTGAGCATCTGCTGCGCTTCCCCCATTCCCAAAGAATAAAATTTTCCCGCCATTCTTAAGTGAATTAACGCAAATCTCTACTAACTTTGAAAATGGCTCATCTACTAAAGATGCCGTAGAATCGAGCACTTTTGTTAATTCAGCAATCTCTTCCTGAAGAAATGTAGATAATTTCATATAACTACTTCCTTAGTTTTTTCCTATACAGAATACATTAACCATAAAGTAACCTACATGCTATTTATGTAATTATTACCGAGGAGAATTCTTAGCTAGGATGCGCTGTAATGTTCTACGGTGCATATTTAATCTCCTTGCGGTCTCCGACACATTACGATCACAGGATTCATAAACCCTATTTATATGCTCCCATCGCACCCTATCAGCGGACATTGGCTTCTCTGGTGGACCAGGTGGTAGATTGCTTTTATTTTGAAGGGCTGCATTGATCTCATCAACATCTGCAGGCTTCGCAAGATAGTCAATCGCCCCTGCCTTCATTGCTGACACGGTGGTTGCAATATTACCGTATCCAGTAAGAACAACAATCCTCATATCAGATCTTGCCTCTTGTAAAGTCGACACTAAATCAAGCCCATATCCATCTATGAGTCGCAAATCAACAATCGCATATGCAGGCATAATTTTTTCTAAATGATCATGTGCCTCTTTTATCCCAGATGCCAGGAATACCTGGTAACCTCTTTTTTGCATTGCCTGACCAAGACGACTTCGAAAGGGCTCGTCATCATCTACAATAAGTAAACTATTTTCTGTCATTTAATTAACTTGAATTATCTATATTTTGATTAAAAACTGTTTTTGGTAAAGATTCTATCGCTTCTCTGGGCCAAATAATTTCTACTGAAGCGCCACCCTTAGAGCGGTTTAATATTTTTAATAACGCTCCAGTTCTTTCAAGTAAGGTCTTTGAAATAAATATTCCAAGACCTAAACCTTCGCCATCAGATCTATTTGAAATATATGGCTCTCCCAATGCACTAAGAACATCATATGAAAACCCAGGTCCATCATCCAATATATGAATATGAATTTCGTCGTTGATAACACTACCTTGAATAACTACTTCTGTGTTAGCAAAATCATTTGCATTTTCAATCAATTTTGTTAAACCATGAATTATTCCTGGTCTTCTATTAATATTAGATTCTTAGCT